>CABXYN010000016.1 GCA_902516395.1 uncultured Pelagibacteraceae bacterium
TTATCGAGATTAAAAATGTACTGCGATCGTATAAAAAAAAAACTGATTAATCCAAGACCTAAAATCAAACTAAAAAATATTTCCCAATCTGTTACTCATATAAATGCAAATGATAGCATTGGATTTGTTGCTGCGGATACAGCCATAAAAAAAGCCATAAAAAATGCTAAGAAAACAGGAATAGGATTGGTTGCAGTCAAAAACAGTGGTCATTACGGAATGTCGGGATACTACGCTGAGCAAGCTGTAAAAAAAAATATGATTGCCTTAGTATTTACTAATGCACCACCTGCTATTGCCCCACATGGAGCTATAAAATCTTTATTTGGTACAAATCCTATTTGCTTTGGATCGCCAACTGGTTCTAAAGTTCCATTTATATTGGATACATCTGTTTCAATGATTAATAGAGGAAAAATAAGAGTTGCATCAAGAACAAATACAAAAATACCTGAAGGTGTTGCTTTAGATAAATATGGTAATCCTACAACCAGCGCTATTAAAGCTCTTGAAGGTGTTCAGCTTCCTATTGCAGGATTTAGAGGTTCTGGTCTTGCATGGATGGTTGATATTTTGAGTGGGGTTTATACTGGAGGTAACCACGGTGGAAAAGTAAAAGATCCATTTGACGATTTTTCTGGACCACAAAATATTGGTCATTTGTTTATTGTGATGAAAGCTAACTTATTTCAATCAAATTATAAAAAAAGAATTAAAGAAAATATAAAAAGAATTAAAAAACTTCCTAAATTAAAAGGGCTTAATGAAATATTATATCCAGGAGAAAACAAATTAAGAAGATATAAAAGGAATTATAAGTCTGAAATTAAAATTCCGGATAATATAATGGAGGATATTCGTATTCTAATGAAATAGATTAAATGATTAGCCTGCTCGTCCTAGATAATTCACCATTATAACTCCAGTTACAATTAAGCAAATTCCAATTAATCCATAAATATTAGGAACTTGATTATATTTTAATATCCCAAACAAAACTACACCCGCAACTGTTAATCCGCTGTAAGTTGAGTAACTAAATGCAACAGGTATCACTGACATTGCTTTAGCTAAAGAGAACATTGTAACACTCATTAAAAGCAAACAAGCAATAGTTGGTGTCAGCTTTGTAAAGCCATCTGAAATCTTTGCAAAACTGTTTGCAGCTATGCCTGTAGTAATTCCTAAGGCTAAAATTAAATATCCTGCAAATGGTTTCATAACGTTATTATTTACTAATTATTATTTATTACAATAACTGATAATTATTGAGAATACCTAAATTTTTAGATTATTTATTTAATTATTAAAGCTAAATAGAAACAAAATATCCAAGTACTCCTAATCCAAAAAATAGTGACACGACAATAGCTTTATTTTTAAAATTATCTTTTTTTACTTGTTTAATCATTTTGAGTTTAAGAGCATCAATATTTACTTTTTGAGGGGTATCAATATTTACGTCACCTGTTAATTGAGAAGAAATTTCAATATTAGATGCTCTTTTTAGGCTATTCAAACTCATATAAATACTATTAAAACATATATAAGTTTTGATGCTATTTCCCAAGTGTCCGAAATGGGTTATTAAAATTTTATTTGATGTCCAAAATGGGGTCAAAAGACTAAAATGGGTTTGCCGAAAATGATTAAAAACTCGTCACCATTAAGTGAAAACAAAATTCAAAAAGTTATTGTAGAAAATTTTGATGAAATAGCTCCTTTTTACTACAAGTTATTGTCTGAATGGACTAATTCATCCTATGAAACATTTCAAGACATAGATAAGTATTTAATAATTCTTTATCTTATAAATAAAGATTTTGATTATTATATCCAAAATGGAATTGTAGAAAGTTATGATACTTTTTTCTTATATGATAAATCATTAGAACTAGACAGAATAAATATTATTGAAATATCAAAAAATTTAATTATTCCTAAGGAGAGTGCTAGAAGAAAAATTCTTCGCTTAGAAGAATTTGGTGTACTAAAAAAAATTGGCAAAAAGATATATATAGACAGATCGGCTTTTAGACTGGTTCAACCTAAAAATACTCTTCAAAATTTAAGTGCATTACTTTCAAAGATTGCTGAGTTATGTGAAAAAAATAATTTAATTAATCAATCTAAGCAATTTGATGAAATCTCAAATGAAATTAAAAATAATTTCACATATTGTTGGTATTTTTTTTTAGAGTTTATTTTTATTTTTACAAATAGATGGAAAAAACAAGTAGGAGATCTTGAAATATTTTCAGTTGGAATGGTTATAATGTGGCATTCACTTGTTACAAAATCTTATGAAGCTAATGGATGGAACTTTTCAAAGTGGAAAAAGAACAAAATAATAGTTCCTGAAACTGGTGTGAATACCATGTCAATTTCAGAAATAACTCATATTCCAAGACCAACTGTTGTTAGAAAATTAAATTATTTGCTAAAAAATAAATATATAAGTGTTAATAAAAAAAAACTGTTTAATGTTAACATGCAAGACAAAACATTAACTGATACCATTAAACTGCAGGAGAAAAATGTACTCTCACTTTCTCATTTAATCTTTAAGATATTCGGGCAAATAAATATTAAGTAGATCTTCTAAGTATAAAAATCATTATAAAGCCAGTTAAATACATAATCAGAGCATATGCTGCTGTTGGTATAATATAACTAATGTCACTAAATATTTGTGTAGCTACAAATATTGCTAATGTGCCGTTTTGAAGTCCACATTCAATTGAAATGCATTTTCTTTGCTTTATGCCAGTGGCTAATAACTTGGCTATGTAATATGCAAGCACCATCATGACAATATTAAGCACAAGAACAGCAAAACCCGCTTGTTTTAAGTAGTTGAATATATTCTCTCTTTCTTCAATCCATATTGTTGCAAAAACAATTACAAATAAAACAGTTGTGATTTTCTCGATTATAGAAATATTTGAAGAAACAAAATTTTCTGCAAATTTTCTTATAATCATTCCTAAAATAACAGGCACTGTAACAACTAGAGCCATTTTTAATGCAATACCAGTCATGGTGATATCAGAAGATATATCTGTAACTCCCAATAAATTTGCTGATTTAAAAATAATAAAAGGAACAGAAATAATACTAATCAGACTTATTATAGCAGTTAAAGAGATTGATAATGCAACATCTCCATTTGCAAATTTTGTCATTACATTTGTTGTTACTCCGCCGGGAGCTGCAGCTATAATCATGACGCCTAAAGCAATTTCAATTGGCAAATCTAATATTAATACAATTATAAATGCAACTATTGGTAAAAGTATCAATTGACAGACAAAGCCTATTATAAAATCTTTAGGATTATTGATTACTCTTAAAAAGTCACGTCCAGTTAATCCTAATCCAAGACCTAACATTATAAGAGCTAGAGCGATCGGAGCTATTTTTGTAACTACTTCCACTTTTTATCCTTATATCAATAATACTATATTAGTTTTTTTATTAATTTAGTATATATAAATTCAAATGCTTTCAGATAAATCAACAGTCTGTCCATTCAATTTACTTGATATTGCTCACCAAAAAAGAGGAGCCAAAGCAGCAATCGTAAATGCAGGCAAAAGACTTCCTATGCTATCTATAATGGATTGCGTAAAAGAAAAATTGATCATCCCTGTTTTTATAGGTGATGAAATAGAAATTAAAAAAACTGCTGAGGATTTAAAATTCGATATCTCTGAATATGAAATAATAAATGAACCAGTTGAAAATAACACTGCTAAAATTGCAGCAAAGCTTGCTGGTGATGGAAAAGTCAAAATAATTGTTAAAGGTCATATACACACTGACATTTTAATGAAAGAAGTTCTGTTACGAAAATATAATTTGATTGGTAAAAAAAGATTGAGTCATATTTGGCATATGACTTTAGATAAAGAGGATAAACCACTAATAATAACTGATGGTGCTCTAAATGTTAATCCAAATGTTAAAACAAAAATGCATATTTTAAGAAATGTAGTTGATTTTTGTCATAGAATAAAAATAGCAAGACCAAAAGTCTCCATTCTTTCTGCAACAGAAGAAGTTTTAGACAGCATGCAAAGTTCACTTGAAGCTAAAGAAATATGTGAATTAGCTGAAAAAGAGAGTCTTAATGCAGATATATTTGGACCTCTAGCATTTGATAATAGTGTGTCAAAAAAATCTGCAGAGATAAAAGGTATAAACAATATAGTTGCAGGAGATGCAGATGTATTGTTAGTTCCAAATGTTGAAACAGGTAACGCTCTAGTTAAAATGATGATTTATTTTATGGGAGCTTGTGCAGCAGGAGTGGTTATAGGAGGAAAAGTTCCAGTGGTAATTACTAGTAGATCAGATGATGCGACAGCAAGGCTAGCATCTATTGCGGCAGCTGTGGTAGCTTTAGATTAAATGAATATTGAAAAAAAATAACAATTAAATTAGGATTTAAGCATGGCAATAAATTATTTAAAAAAATCACCCAAAACATCTTCTACTGATGATACAAAAACAAGAGAGATTGTAGAAAATATTCTAAAAGATATAGAGAAAACAAAAGAAGAGGGATGTATCGAGTTATCAAAAAAATTTGATAAATATGAAGGAGAAGTAGTAGTTACAAGAGAAAAAATTGAACAAATTAAAAAAAATTTAGATCCTAAAACAAAAGACGACATTCAATTCTCTCATGAAAGAGTAAGAAAGTTTGCTGAAGCACAATTAAAAAATTATGGCCAAGATTTTGAGGTAGAACTTTCAGATGGATTATTTGCTGGACAAAAATTAATTCCTGTTAATACAGCAGGTTGTTATGTACCAGCAGGAAGATATGCTCACATAGCATCTGCAGTAATGAGTGTTACCACAGCTAAAGTTGCTGGTGTTAAAAATATTATTGTTTGTAGCTCACCAAAACCTGGTGTTGGAGTTCATCCTGCTATTGTTTATACCGCTGACTTATGTGGAGCAGATGTAATAATGAATTTAGGTGGAGTTCAGGCTATTGCTGCAATGACTTATGGTCTTTTTGGTAATGCACCTGCTGATATGCTTGTTGGTCCTGGAAATCAATTTGTTGCAGAATCCAAAAGAATTTTATTTGGCAAAGTAGGTATAGATTTGTTTGCTGGTCCTACAGAAATTGCAGTTATAGCAGATGAAACAGCAGACCCAGAATTAGTTGCTTTCGATTTAGTTGGACAAGCTGAGCACGGTTACAATTCTCCAGCATGGTTATTTACTACTAGTAAATCATTAGCTGAATATGTAATGAAAAGAGTGCCAGAACTAATTGCAGACTTACCAGACTTACCAAGAGAAAATTCTGGTGCAGCCTGGAGAGACTATGGGGAAGTTATTTTATGCGATACAGACGAAGAAATGGCTAAAATAAGTGATGAATATGCCCCTGAACATTTAGAGATACAAACTAAAAACCTTCAATGGTTTCATGATCGATTAAAAAACTACGGATCATTATTTATTGGAGAAGAAACTACGGTTGCTTATGGTGATAAATGCTCTGGAACAAACCACATTTTACCAACAAAAGGTGCTGGAAAATATACAGGCGGTTTATTTGTCGGAAAATTCATTAAGACATTGAGTTTCCAAAGGATGACAAAGGAATCAACTAAAGAAGTGGGCGCAGCCTGTGCAAGAATTTCAAGATATGAAGGTATGGAAGCTCATGCTCGAACCGGAGATGTAAGACTTAGAAAATACGGATTTTCTAATTAGCTTTAAACTCTAGAAATTAATAAAATTGTAACTCCAATTACAAAAACAGCAATACCTAAAATTTCTGTTAACCTTACTTTTTCCTTGAATAAATATTTTGAGGAAAAATAACTAAATAATAATTCAATTTGACCAACTGCTCTGACAAAGGATGCTTGGATTAAAGTAAATGCATAAAACCATGAGAGCGATGCAAAAAAACCTCCAATGCCAATTAACATACAGTCGTATTTATCGTTATATAGTTTTTTAAATTCTTTTTTTTCAAAGACTAAAAGGTAAATCGTTAAAATAATCGTTGGAATTAATAATCCAAAAAGTAAAGTTGATATTACTTTTTCAAAATTTGAATTAAAATTTTCTAAAGATAAGGCGGCAGATCTAAAATAAACTATACTCAGAGCTAAGAATAAACCAGATATAAGTCCAATTAATGTTGTTTTTGAAAATATGTTTTGAAGAAATAATTTTAAATCTTTTATAGATAAAATTATTACACCTAGAGTTGATATTATAATTCCACTTATACCTAGCTTACTTAATTTTTCATTTAATATTAAGTATTCAAATATAGCAACTTGTACAACTTCTGTTTTACTTAGTGAGGTTCCAACAACAAAGTTTGAGAACCTAAATAAATATAATAATACAAAAGTAAATATTACTTGAAAAATTGATGCTAAAGTTACATTTATTAAAAAGCCTGGTTGATTTAGTATTTCATGAACTATAGAAACTTCTCTGAAATATATAAAAAACAAGACTAATGCTAAAGGCAGAGCAAAAGAAAACCTAACATAAGTAGATGCTATAGTTGAAACATCCTTATTAATTTTTTTTTGAAATGAAGACCTTAGATTTTGAAAAAAAGCCGCAATAACTGTAACAACTATCCAATTCATATTAAATTATTAATGAAACAATAATATTTAAAAAAATTTAAATTCTTCTTCCATTTTCGTCAAAAATAAAAATATCTTTAGAATCAAAATTAATCTGATTTTGAAAATCTTCCTGACTAGAAATTTTTGCACTAAGTTCTAAGTTGTCGTTACTCATGTATACAATCTTTTCATTACCTAAATTTTCAACAAGATCAATTTTAGGTTTAAATTTAAATTGTGATTCATTAGATAAGTTAAAATGCTCAGGTCTTATTCCTAAAAAATATTTCTTTTTATCGAATTTAGTTTTTTCAAAAATTATTTCATTACCTAAAAAAATAATTTTATTATCTGAAATTATATTTTCATTATTTAATGGTAAAATATTCATTTTTGGAGTTCCAATAAATTGAGCTACAAAAATATTTGCTGGATTGTTATAAATTTCGTCTGGAGTTCCAACTTGTTCAATATTACCAAGATTTAATATTACAATTCTATCTGCTAAAGTCATTGCCTCTACCTGATCATGCGTAACATAAATCATATTTGTTTTAATTTGATTATGTAATTTGGAAATCTCAACTCTCATTTCTGATCTTAGTGCTGCATCTAAGTTTGATAAAGGCTCATCAAATAAAAATATTTTTGGATTTCTTGTTATTGCTCTTCCAATTGCAACTCTTTGTCTCTGTCCCCCTGACAATTGTTTGGGTCTTCTTTCCAACAATTCCTCTATCTTTAGAATTTTTGCTGCCTGCATAACTTTTGTTTGGATTTCTTCTTTAGATCTCTTTTCTATCTTCAACCCGAATGACATATTTTCATAAACATTCATGTGAGGGTAAAGAGCATATGACTGAAACACCATTGCAGTTTGTCGTTTGGAAGGATGTAGATCATTTATTTTTTGATCATTGATAAATATTTCACCTTCATCAATCTGTTCCAAACCTGCGATCATTCTTAACAAAGTTGATTTTCCGCATCCAGATGGCCCAACCAGTACAAGAAATTCATCATCCTTGCCGGATAGATTGAAGTCTGTAATAATCTTATTGGAGCCAAAAGATTTATGTACTCCAGTAAATTTTATATTTGCCATTTTAGCCTTTAATATTATCTAAAACATCTATTCCGATTTGTTTTAGAATGTGAAGTATATCAATTGGTACCCAATTTTCACGGATTTTTCCTTCATCATGATGGTAAAAATCCATAACACGCATTGTTAATTTTTGCTTATTTGCCTTATATCCAAGCCAATCATTTGAACCGTAATATGCCTCAAGACTATGCCATCCCGCACATAGAGAAAATTTTCCATCTCCTATCTCGCAGTAATGACCCAGTTTAAAATAATCTCTTTCTGTAAATGATTTTCTAAAAGGTAATTGATGCATATCAACAAACCCCTCTAGTGATCTTGAAGTACCTATTCCACATGGACCATACCAGATCATTTTATCATGCCAATATTCTTTTTGAGGATGATTTAATAATCTATTTTTTAATTCCTCATTTGATAAGTTTTCTTTTTCAGGTTTCAAGTTAAGACTTCTATTCATAGAGAGTGCTTGTTTTAAATTAAAATTGGATACCTCCATATTTTTTTCATAAAAATTTACTCCATCAGTATTTATAGGTGGAAGCCAGGCTCCCTCAGAACCTCTAGATGGATTGATCGAAGAAATGCCACATTGTCTTAAAAAATCCATCACATCAATTAAGATATGACTTTCTGCTATTTTTTTTTCTTTAAGCTCATGAATTTCACAACATCTAAGATTAATCATTTTATAATTTGGTTTAATTCCTAACCAAGGTTTTATAAAATATCCTGAAAGCACTGAGTATGAACCTACTAAAACCTTGTCTCTAAAAGCACCACCAACAACAATATTCTCTCTTCTTTCAAGATCAGGAAAAGCCTCAAATAAAGGTATAAAGATTTTTTCTTTAAGATTTTTAAGTCCCTCAAATTCGTTTATTGGATAAAAACTATTTATTTTTACATCATTTATAAATGCTTCATCTAAATTCTTGTCTATTTCACTTACACCTGATGTAATAATTTTATTAAGATAACCTCGGATTAAATTTTTATTTTGTAAATTTTTTTCTGGTGACAGAATAATATCTTTAACATTAGTTTTTGTTTTTAGTCCTGTATCAAATTGTTCTATTTGCATATATTTATTTATTGGAAATAATCGTGTATCACAATATTATAATTAAAAAAATATGAATATTAGATTAGCAAAATTCAAAGATTTAATTCCTAGTAGTTTGCCATTTGTTGAGGGTAAGCTAGATGGACACAAAGAAAGAAAAAATTATTCTATTTTAGGTCCAGGTGTTGCAGAAGACGCTGACCAATCAATAAAAATATCTGAACCCCATGGTTTTAATTTAGGTGCAGTATCAGCAAAACCCTTTAATGGATCGGGTTTACATAGCCATTTAACAGCAGAAGTATTCATAATATTTTCAGGTAAATGGAGATTTTATTGGGGGTCTGAGGGTAAAGATGAAACGATTTTAAATCCAGGAGACATTATTTCAATGCCAACAAATATGTTTAGAGCATTTGAAAATGCTGGTGATGAGGAAGGCTTAATTTTTGTTGTACTAGGAGGTGATGATCCAGGAATTGTCACTTGGATACCTGAGGTATTAGAGAGAGCAAAAAAGACAGGTATGGCACTTTTAGATGATAATTCACTAATCGATCTAAACATTAAAGCAATACCAAATGGCAGGAGATTATTAGAACCTATATCTAATGATGAAATAAAAAAATTTAATAATTACAAGTTAGATCAATTACAAAGTAATATATCTACTCTTAATAATAGAATTGAAAATGAATTAAATATTGGAGATAATATTAAAATTTCACATATACTAGGAAACATATTTCAAGATAAGCCTATTAATCCAATAATAAAACAAGATACAGGTTTTGGTTTGAGTTGTTTCAAATCAAAAAAAGGGAGAGTTGAAAATTTAGTTTTTAATAAACCTACAATACTTTTTTCACAAAAAGGAAATTGGAAAATTGAAATGGAAAATTTATCAAAAGAAATAAATTTAAAAGATACTATTTCAGTTCCATTAGGTGTGAATGTTAATATTGAGATTAATGAAAGCGAAGTTTCATATCTTAATTGTGTATCAAGCATCTAATGAGAGGTTTTGATAAAAAATATAAAGATTTTCCAGACTTTATTTTTAAAATCACAGAACAAATTTGGGAAAATAAAGATGTTGAGTCAATTGGTGACTTTTATACCAATGACATACCTGTTAGATCACCATTTGGTGTTACATATGGAAACAAACCAGTTATAGAAGCAACCTATTCAACTTTAAAAGAATTTCCAAACAGGCAGTTATTAGGTGAAGACGTTATTTGGAATGGAAATGATGAAATAGGATATCACTCATCACATAGAATTTTAAGCAAAGGAACTCATCTTGGAAAAGGTTTTTATGGTGAACCCACTGGTAAAGATATTTATTATAGGGTTATTGCTGATTGTGCTTGTAAGAATAATCAAGTTTATGATGAATGGATCGTTAGAGATCAAGGAGCAATGGTCAGACAGGTTGGTTATTCCCCAGAGGAGTTTGCTAGAAAAATGATTGAAAAGGAAGGAGGCGTATCAAATTCAAGTAAATTGTATGATGCTAATTCTGATAAAAATTCAGATTATAAAGCAGAGAGTTATAAAGATGGATCAATCGCTGAGAAATATACGCAGGTTTTAAGTAATATCTTTAATAAAAGTTATGAATATGAGGATTATGACAGAGCTGCAAATTTGTTTTGGCCAGGAAATAAACTTGGTCACGGAAGAGAAGATATTATTGAAAAATGGAATTCCATTAAGAAAATATTCACAAATATAAAATTTAGTATTGAGCATGTTGGATTTTTAGAAGAGCCAGAGAAAAATCCAAGAGTGTCAGTCAGATGGTTTTTAGAAGGAGAACATGCTAATGAAAGTGATGAATACGGTAAAGCATCAAATAAAAAAATATTTATAATGGGTATTAACCATGCTGAATTTAATGGTAACTCAATTATAAGAGAATGGGTTTTATTTGACGAAGTTGCTATTTGGAAACAAATATTATTAAACCATGGTTAAAATAAAAACTACACATGTTGGAAGTCTGCCAAGATCAAATGAACTTTCAAATCTTCTTGCTTCGAAAGATAATCAAGAACAACTAGATATCAGAAGATTTGATGAAGTGGTTAAAAAAAATGTATCTGAAGTTGTTAAAAAACAAATTAATACCGGAATAGATACTGTTAGCGATGGTGAAATGTCAAAAATAAGTTACGCAACTTACATTAAAGATAGAGTTGAAGGTTTCTCTGGAGAAAGTGAGAGAAAAGCTCCCAAAGACTTAGATGATTTTCCATCTTTTAAAAAAAAACTTATTCTATCTGGTGGTACTCCAACTTATAAAAGACCATGTTGTACAAGTGAATTGAAAATAAAAGATGAAATTTCAATTAGTAAAGATATTTTTAATTTTAAAAATGCTTTAGAAGAAAATACACATAGTGATGGATTTATGAATTGTCCATCTCCAGGAGTTATATGTAATTTTTTACCTAACAAGTTTTATAAAAACGATGATGAGTATCTTGAGAAACTGTCAGATATAATGAAGTTTGAATATGAGAAAATAACTGAGAGCGGGTTATCTATTCAAATTGATTGTCCAGATCTCGCATTATCAAGACATATGATTTACAAGGAAATTTCAGAAAAAGATTTTTTGAAAAGAGCAAACAAACATGTGGAAGTTTTAAACAATTCATTATCTAATATTGATCCTACTAGAGTAAGAATGCATATTTGCTGGGGAAATTATGAAGGACCTCATACTCATGATATTGGATTAGATAAAATAATTGGATTAGCTTTTAAGGCTAATGTGAGTAAATATTTAATAGAGTCTGCTAACCCTAGACATGCTCATGAATGGGAAGTATTTGAAAATATAAAAGTACCCAAAGATAAGATGATTATTCCAGGGGTTATTGAGTCTACTTCTAACTTTATTGAACATCCAGATGTTGTAAAACATAGAATTTTAGCTTTTTCTAGAGTACTAGAGCCAAATCAATTAATGGCAGGAACAGATTGTGGATTTAGTACCTTTGCAGGCTATGGAAATGTAGATGAAGATATTGTTTACAAAAAACTTGAAGCACTTGTCGCAGGTGCTGAACTTGCGTCAAAACAAATCTAATTTTTACTTTTATAAACTTAAGCGTATATGTATATTTTTGGTAAGTAAAACTTATTAATATTAACAAAAGAGAGAATAATATGAAAAAAATACTAGTTACTTTATTGTTTTTACTTTTTGGAACAGTAGCTAACGCTGACTGTAACATTAAAAGTGGATCAATAAATATTTTAGCAAATGATTTTCCTGCTCTAAGAACTTTAGTTGAAACTGCAAAAGAATGTAAAGGAAGTGCTGACTTTAAAGTCACTCACTCAGCTGAACACAACAAAATTGCAGTACCTGCTTTAACAGCAAATCCTTCTGAGTTTTCAGTTAGAGTTGCTGCTAATAGTTCTATAGTTCCATTAATGAATGCTGATTTAATTAGACCAATGAATGATCTAGTTAAAAAATATGGAAAAGGAATTCAAGAGTCACAACTTATTACAATTGATGGAAAAGTAATGGCTGTAGCATTTATGGCTAATACACAACATCTTTATGTAAGAACAGATGTATTACAAGAAAATGGTATTGCTATTCCAAAAACTTACGAGGAAGTTGTAGCGGCTGCTGAAAAAATCAGAGCAGCTGGGAAAATGAAATATCCTTATGCAGCAGCTTACAAAGCAGGTTGGAACCTAGCTGAAGAATTTGTAAACATGTACATTGGTCATGGTGGTGAATTCTTTAAAGATGGTGGTGCACAACCAAACATCAATAATGCTAAAGGTGTAGCAACTTTAAACATGTTAAAAAAACTGGCTGATTTAAGTAACCCTGATTATTTAACGCATGATAGTGAAGCTATCAAAGTTGAGTGGGAATCTGGAAATGTTGCAATTATGACTTTATGGGCATCTAGATCTGGAACATTACTTGACGATGAAGGTGATGCGAAAATAACTGCTGCTACTAAATTAGTTGCTCCTGCAACAGTTGGTGGTGGTAACATTCCTGCAGCTACACTTTGGTGGGATGGATTTACACTTGCTAAAAATAGATCTGACGCAGACGCAGAAGCCTCTTTTAGAGCAATGGCTCATGCAGCATCTTCAAAAGAGATGGTTGCAAAAGCGGCTGATCAAGCTGTTTGGTTAGTTGAAGGCTTTGTGCCTGGTCCAAAATCTGTTGGAGTAATTGAAGCAGTTAAAATGGGAGCAAAACCATATCCAATGTTACCGCAAATGGGACTAATGCATGGTGCTTTGGGCAGTGAAATTGTTGAGTTTTTGCAAGGAAATGAGTCAGCTGAACAAGCTTTAAAAGATGTAGAAGCTGCTTATATCACTAAAGCAAAAGAACAAGGTTTTCTATAAAATATAATTTAGTTAAGTGGGGATAAAACTATTCCCCACTTAAAAATTTTCATGCCTAATAGAAGCTTTTTCTGGTTCTTTTTTCCAGCAGGTTTAGCAATGATTTTATTCATTGGGCTACCGATTATTTCTACAGGTATTCAATCTTTTTACGCTCAACACGATCAAATACTAATTGAAGTTAAAAAATGTGATCCATTTGGATGTAAAACATCAGTAGTTGTAGATCAAGAAGCTACTTCAAAAATCAAAGATGAGAAACCGCTGGGCAAATTTAATGGATTTGGTACTTACATAGACAGAAATCATTTAGCAACTGATCAAGTTTCAGAATTCTGGAACGAGAGTAAATCAGTTGGAGAATTTATTGGCAAGGTAGGGAATCTTCCTTTTTATAAAGCTTTGTTGTTTACATTAACCTATTGTGTAATTGTTACACCATGCGTTCTCCTTTTAGGATTTATTATTGCTTTAAGTTTAAATGCAATATCCAGAAAAATTAGAGGTCCACTAATTTTTGGAACTATTTTACCAATGATTGTAACTCCTTTAGTTGGTTCGCTAGTGTTATTCTGGATGATTGATGCAGAAGGAATTATAGGTGCAAATCTTCAAATATTAATGGATGATCCTTACTTATCAGTTAAATCATCAAAAGCTTTAACTTGGATTACAATTATAATTTATGGAGTTTGGCATCACTCCCCTTTTGCTTTTGTTGTTTTTTATGCAGCACTTCAAACTGTTCCGCAAGAACCATTAGAAGCTTCAATAATAGATGGTGCTTCAAGATTTCAAAGGGTAAAACATATAGTTTTACCACATATATATCCCGTAGTTACATTTGTAGCATTAATTTCATTGATGGATAATTTTAGAGTATTTGAACCCATCATAGGTTTTAGTGCTGAAGGTAGTGCTCAATCTTTATCTTGGTTAATTTACGATAACCTAGTTAATGAAGAGGTTATCTTGTTTGGATCAGCAGCAGCAACATCGATCATGACTATTGTAGGAATATCAATAATTTTAACACCCGTTTTACTAAGAACGTGGAAAGAATTTAGAACAAATAGATAATTATGGATTTTGGATTAGATAAAAAATCAAACAGTTTAAAAACTTTCAACACAATATTTATAGTTATATGGTTGTTACTTGCGTGTTTTCCATTTATTTGGACGTTTTGGGGATCCTTTAAAGTAAGAGCTGATTTTTTCTCAAGAGCTGATTGGTGGTATGCAATAACAGCTTTTAATACTTTAATTGAAAAAGGAGCTAGTTTTACTAAAGAAGCTTATAGCGGTGCTTGGTTTGAGGGTGAGTTTTGGAAAGCATCAAGAAATACAGTAATAGTTACAATAAGCGTTGTCTCAATTTCATTATTTCTTGGGACATTAGGTGCATACGCTTTATCCAGGTCTACAAAAAATTATGCTTTTTGGATTTTAATCATTGCTTTAATTTTTAGAGCAATGCCTCATATAACATTGGTTTCAGGTTATCTATTCCCTTTTTTTCAATTACAAATTTGGGGAATTTTACCAACTACAATTGTAGTTCTTGTTGCAATCAATCAACCTTTTACCTTATGGCTTCTATATTCATTTTTTAAAACTGTGCCGAAAGAATTAGATGAGAGTGCCTTGATCGATGGTTGCTCATACTTCCAAGCCTTTAGACATATAATAATGCCTGTGATGTGGCCCGGGGTAATCACAGCTGGATTGTTTAGTCTAATGTTAGCTTATAATGATTTTACGGTAACAGCTTTATTATTAAATCAAGAGAACCACACTATGGTTCCTAAAATTCAAAGTTATCTTGGAACCAACCAGCATGAAGGCAATTTAATGTGGGCTGTATCCGCAGTTGTATCTGCTACCGCTCCTTTATTTTTATTAGTAATGTTTTTCCAAAGACAGGTTATTAGTGGATTAACTGCCGGTGCCATAAAAGGCTAATGACAATCAAAGCAGTCTTATTTGGTTCAATTGGAACAATTATTGAGACCTCTGATATACAAAGAAATTGTTTTAATCAAGCATTTCAAAAAGTAGGATTAAATTGGTACTGGAGTAAAAAAATATATAAATCAATGTTAAAAAAACCAGGCGGTGAGAAAAGAGTTAGGAAATATAGTTTAGAAAATAATACATCTACTAATGCAAAAAAAATAAGAAATTTAAAAACATTAATATTTAATAATTATTTAAAAAAAAATAAAATAAAACCAAGACCTGGAGTCTTAGATATTATCACTTACTGTAAGAGAAACAAAATAAAAATAGGATTTGCTACATCTACAACAAAAAATAATATTGATTCAGTTTTTTTATCCACAGTAAAATATCTTAAGAAGAAAGATTTTAATTATATTGGTAATATCACTGGGATTAAAAATACAAAAACAAAATTAGAGGTTTACAAAGATTGTTTAAAGAAACTTAAATTAAAAAATGATGAATGTATTGCAATTGAAGATACCGAAATTAGCCTAAAATCAGTCGTTAAAGCAAAAATTAAATGTATTGCTTTTCCAGGAGATTTTCACACCGATAGTAAGTTCAAAAACTCAATAATTAAGGTAAGAAAGTTAAAAACTGAACTAATATTTAATTAGAGTGAATTTATTAAATCTGGAGCCATTTTCTTAGATTTTGATGAAAATCTAAGTTTTTTAATTGCTTCTAAGTTTGATTTATCGTCTCCAACAACCACAAAACCAATCATACCCATATTTTTATGAGGTGTGCACCAGTATGCATAAATTCCCGGAACTTCGAATTTATATTCAACATCTTTATTGAATTTTGATTTAAATTTGCCAACTCCTTCTGGAACTCCTTTTTTAATAAATTCAACGTTGTGACCTTTATCTTTAGCTTTCCAAAGAACTGTATCTCCAATGTTTACTCGTACTATCTTTGGCTCAAAAACATTTGACTGTTTATCCAGTCTATTTAACATTTCTACTGTTACATCTGCAGCTAAACCAATATTAGCAAAAAGTGTTGATAATAAAAAGGTAGTGATAATTAAAAATTTATTGTGTGATCTCATGAGATTCATATATGCTTTAAAAATAATCTTACAATAAGTAACATCTGTTACAAGTTGACACGGCCTGTAAGAATTAAACTTTTCTTGATAATCTATCTGCTCTTAGTGTTGTAAAAATAATTATAATTAAAAAAGGTATGCAAAGCATATTCATTGTTTTCCAGCTAGTATAACTTAAAACAACACCAGCTGTTAAACTTGCAGTAGCTTGAATTGAAAAAACTATAAAATCATTAAAACCTTGAGCTTTAAATCTTTCCTCCTCTCTATAATTTAAAACAAGTAAACTTGTCCCTGAAATAAATAAAAAATTCCATCCTAAACCTAAAAATACTAATGAAAAAATATAGTTTGACACTGTTTGATCAAGATAACTAAGAAGTATTGTGATTATAAAAAATAATACCCCACAATACATAATTTTACTGTGTCCAAATTTTTTAATTAGATTTCCAGTAATTAATGCTGGCAGGAACATGCTAATTATATGTAATTGAATTACAAAACTGGTACTATTTAATGACATATTATCATTAATATGCATGCTTATTGGGGTAGCAGTCATTAAAAACGACATTACTGCATAAGCAAAAGATGAGGAGACCAACGCCTGTAAAAACCTTGGTTGGGATATTAGCTCAAGAATAGATCTTCCTTTTGAAATTCTTTTGTTACCAGTAATTTTCTTTTCATTATAAAAAATTAAAAAAATAATTGATGATAAGGTTAATAAGGACAAACATAGATAAGAACCCACGTATAATCCTTCAGAAATTATATTTTTTCCTAGATTTGCTAAATTGGGACCTAGTAAAGCTGACAGAATTCCTGCAAAAAGTAGTAAAGAAATAGCTTTCGGAGCTTGTTTTTTATCAACACTTTCAGCTGCTGCAAAACGATATTGATGAGCAAAAGCCATGCCAAATCCAAGAGAGAAACAAGAAAATGAATAAAGAATAAAGTTTTGTTTCATTACAGCATAGGCTGCAAGTAATGCAAATAATGAGGTTGTAATGGATGCTAATATAAAACCTTTTTTTCTACCAGTAATACTCATTATTTTAGAAGCAACTATTATAAAAAGAGCTGTACCAACTATTGATAATGACATTGGCAAAGTTGACAAAGATTTAATAGGGCTTATCCTTGAACCAATTATTCCACTTAAAAAAACTGTTACTGGTGCAACTGAAAATGCGCATGCGTTGCTAGCGAATAGCAACCATACATTTTTATTCATTAGAGTATTAAACTCTTTTCTTACCTTGAACTACTCTGTCCAATATTAAGGCAACAAATAATATTGCAACACCAGCTAAAATACCTTGGCCTACATTTGCATATTGTAGTGCCTCAAGCACGTCTTGTCCTAGGCCTTTAGCTCCTATTAATGATGCTACTACAACCATCGCTAAGCTTAACATCACAGTTTGGTTTACTCCTGCGAGTATTGATGGGGTTGCTAAAGGTAAATCAACTTTTCTAAGTAAATACCATTTAGATGCTCCATAAGCTATTGCAGCCTCTCTTATAGTTTCAGGAACTCCTCTTAAACCTAATACTGTAAGTCTTACAACAGGTGTTCCTCCAAAAATCATTGTAATGATGACGGCCGCAACCTTACCTGTTCCAAAAAATGCAATTACTGGAATCATAAATACAAATGCAGGCATAGTTTGCATAAAATCCATTATTGGTCTTATCATTGAATAAAATCTTTGACGTCTCGCACAATAAATTCCTAAAGGTATTCCTATAGCAATACTTAAAATTGCAGCTGTTCCAAGTAAAGCAAGTGTTGTCATTGCCTTAACCCAAAAACCTAAAAAACCCATGTAAGCCAAAAATCCAGCAGAGTAAATTGCAGTTCTTATCCCTGCTGATAAAGCAGTTAAAACTACAATAGTAGTTATAATGACTATCCATGGAGTTTTAACAAATAAAAGTTCTAAAAAGTCTAGAACTGATCTGATACCAATAGTTATTGCAGTAAATACTGCGTCACCCTTTATCACCGCATAATCAAAAATTGTTTCAACCCACTTTATGGATGTAAGTCTTATCTCTGGATGGGTAGGAAAATCATTCATTATAGAAAAAAAACCAGGAAAACTGTAATGAATAACTGAAAAAAACATGATGACTATAGTAAATCCAATGCTTAACAAGTAGTTTTTTGTTTTCATTCCTGGGCTAATCAATTTATTGGATAGCCATTCTGAATATCTTTTCTCTAAAATTGTATTGGCTAGTACACCTTGAATAAGTTTAATAAAAACTAATAAAGCAATTCCTGATATAGTAATCCATATTGCTGAAGCCTCAATTATTTGAACATCTACCACATATTCTTTCATTGCCTTTTCAAGAGATTTTATTGCTCTTTCATAAACTTCGACCTTGTCTGGATTGTTTTCGATTGCTGACTGCAGTTGCTTATTTCTAAAATCAATCGTGGACTGAATTTTATCAATTTTTTCTAAAGCATCTTTTGTGATATTACCAAATAATCCTCTTATGATCTGAACAACTGCAAATGTTTCAACAATTAAAAACGTTAAGGCATAATTCCAAACATTTCTTAATCCAAACCAAATTGGTCCAAACAATGCAGCTAATAAATTAAAAGAAAAAGAGTAAGATGGTTTACTGCCAATTTTCTTAAATTCTTTAATATAATAATCTGGATTTGTAATAACAAAATTTTTGATTAATTCAGACCTAGATAAATTTTTTATCTCCTTATTCATTGTCATTTCCTTCAACAACCGCTTTCAATAAATCTGACTGTGTAATAATTCCAACTTCCTCGTTGTCATTGTTAAGCACTATAATTGGTTTATTCTCTGATACAGACGTCTCAATAAGTTTACTTAATATATCGTTTTCGTTAACTCTTTCGTTGTTGCCAACATTTTCTCCAAAATTTTTTTTATAATCATCAAAGGGTTGCATAATAGTTTTGGCCTGAACGACTTTTAGTCTAGATATACCTTTTACAAAATCTGAAACATAATCATCAGCAGGATTTACAACTATCTCCTCCGGAGTGCCTATTTGAACTACGCTACCATCTCTCATGATAGCTATTCTATGACCAACTCTTACTGCTTCATCAAGATCATGAGTTATGAATACAGTTGTCTTTTTCATTTGTTTTGAAAGTTTAATAAATTCAGTTTGAAGTTGACGTCTAATAAGAGGATCTAATGCACTAAAAGGTTCATCCATCAGCAAGAATTCAGGATCTGCAGCTAATGCTCTTGCCAATCCTACTCTTTGTTGCATTCCTCCAGATAATTCGTGAGCATATTTATTTCCCCAACCTTGTAATTCTACAATATTTAAGATGTTATTTGCTGCATCTAATCTATCATTCTTACTAACTCCTCTAATTTCCAATGGCATAGCAATATTATCTAAAACTGATCTGTGGGGCATTAAGGCAAAATTTTGAAAAACCATACCAATTTTTTGATTTCTAAGATCTTGAAGATTTTTTTTATCAAATTGCATGACATCTTGATTGTTTATTAATATTTTTCCTGATGTTGGCTCTAATAGTCTATTAATATGTCTAACCAATGTAGACTTCCCACTACCTGATAGTCCCATTACACAAAATATTTCTCCTTTTTTTACGTCAAATGAAACATCTGAAACTCCAATTACCGAGTTGTATTCCTCTAGAGCCTGTTGTTTTGTTATTTTTTTATTTTGAATAGCGTCCAGCGCGTCTTTAGATGTGTTTCCAAATATTTTCCAAACATTTTGGATTTGTATGGCAGCTTCCATATAAAGATTTTAGCTTAAAATTATTGAAAATGATACCTGGCAACTATAAGTCGCCAGGTAATTAAATTTAAATTGTCTAATTTATAGACCTAACCAACCGTCAACTGTTGATTTATTTTTAGACATCCAATCTCTTGCAACTTCACCTGGGTCTCTTTTTTGGACTGAAACTTCATATGCCATCCAAGAAACATCATCAGCAGTAATTTGGAAGTTTTTAAAAAAATCTACAATTGCTGGAGACTTGCTCTCTAAAGAAGTTCCCCATCCAATTTGGATTTGTTTTAAAGCATCCTTAGAAGCTACATATGATTTTTGATACCAATCAGCATCAGCTTTTGGTTGTATCATTTTATATTTTGCAGGATCAAATTTAGGCTCTTCCAACATAACTACATCTGCCATTCCCCAAATAGCATGAGGTTTGTAACAGTAAAATGCGTATCCTTCACCTTTTTTTATTGAGTCTAGCACTCTAGCATTTTTTACAGCTTCAGCAGCTCTTATTGGTTCAATACCAGCATCGTAAAGTTTATAGTCTCTAAGTTTTACCTGGTTAACATTTGCAGAAGCCCATCCATCTGCACCAATCCAAAACTCACCTTTTCCATTTCCATCACTGTCCATTGCCTTAACAACTTCAGGTCTTCCCAAATCTTCTATTGCAGTAATATTCATTTTTTTTGCAAATTGTTGAGAGACACAATAGCCTTGATTTCCTTCATAAGGATTTTTGCTTAATTTTAAAGTTCCTTTTGGTACTAAATCTTTTGTATAAGCTTCTTGATTTGGTAGCCAAATATCTGGGTGAACTTCGATTTCACCTTTACTTCTATCAATCGCTCCATAGATTGCGGTATTGTTACCAGGGACTAATTCAGCCTCACCACCCATTTTATCAATAACAACAGCAGCAAGTAAATTTGCAATTGCAGTTGCGCCTGTCCAACCAGGATCACCTATTTTTACCTTTTCGGCAAAACTTGAAGCTGGCACAAACAATGAAATTATTCCAGCCACAAGGATTTTTTTAATTACATTCATATTTTCCCCATTTAATTTATTTTATATAAATAAAATCTAACTTTGTTTTAAATTCAGAGTCAACTTTTCTAATAAGTTAAAAAGTAAATGCTGCTATGCAAAAGCCTAAAATGGTCTATTTAAATAAGAAAATCCTCAACAACTTGATTGAATTTTTGGGGCTGTTCAAGATGTACATTGTGACAGCAGTTTTTAAATATTTTTAAATCACTATCAGGAATATTGTTTTTAAGTGTTGAGACTTGTTCAAAATTATAAGATTTGTCTTTATCTCCCCAAATTATCAAAGTTTTGTTTTTTATTTTTTTTAAATTTTCTAATCCATTCCAATCTCGCATGGCTATTAAGGCGTTGCGTGCTGTTTCTTCAGATGTATTTTTAACAGCATTTTCACATAAAAAATAATTTTTAGCTTGATCTCCATCAACAAACCACTTCGGTGGTATTCTTTTTACTTGTTCTTTGATTCCTTCCTCACCTAATTTTTTAATGGATGTATTTATAGGTTCAAATCTTCCTGGAATGTCACCAATAGGTCCTGTAGCAAAACAAATCAATTTATTTATTCTATCTCCAAATAGATTTGCAATTTCTTGTACTATCATTCCACCCATCGAGTGCCCCATTAAATTAAACTTATCTATATTTTTTAAATCAATTTGTTGGATAATGAATTTAGCCATTAAACTAATACTATTTAAAGACTGTGAATTAAAGCTTTCACCAAATCCTGGTAAAGCTGGAGCAATAATTCTAAATTTTTTTTGTAGATAATCTTTTTGGAGTTTCCACATTTCTGATGATCCTAAATATCCATGAACTAAAACTAGTGGATATCCTGATCCAATATCATCAATATAAATATCTTGCATAATTGTTTATAAAATATAGTTGTATATTGTAACTTTTAAAACAAAATTCAAAGTAGATTTATGATTGGTATTCTTGGAGGAATGGGAACACAGGCTGGATTAGATTTTTGCAATAAACTTGCAAAAATAAACGCTGGTAAACTCGATCAACAGTATCCTATGTTTGTTTTATATAACAAATCTAATATTCCAAAACGACCTGAAAATTTAAAAAAATATTACAACGTTTTAAATTCACTTGTTGAGGGTTGTAAAATGTTGCAAAAAAACAATTGCAAATTCATTGTAATGCCATGCAACACAGCTCACTATTGGTACGATGATTTAAGAAAAAAAATTAAAATCCCAATACTTAGTATGCCTAAAGAAGTTTACTTAGATACATCCAAAAATTGTAAAAAAAATTCTAAAATTGGTATTTTATCTACTGAAGCTACATTAAGTACTAAAGTTTATAATAAGTATTTTGATAAAGATTTTAATTTAGTGAGTCCCAGCAAAGATTTACAAAAAAATTCAGTAAATAAATCTATAAAGCTTGTTAAAATGGGGAAAATTAAAGAGGCAGAAAAAGCAATTAGACCAGCCGTAAATTACTTAATGAAAATTAAATGTAAAAAAATAATTCTTGGATGCACTGAATTACCAATTGCAATATTTGCTTACAAATCTTTTAAGAAAATAAAGCAATCCAAAGTATTTATAGATCCAAATCTTCTTTTGGCAAATATTTCAATGAAAAAATATAAAAAGTTTTAATTTAATCTCAGTTCTAATTGTTATCAGAACTGAGATTTAAAATTAATCCAAAATCCTTGCTACTTAGTAGGATCTGGAACTTTTCTTAAATAAGGCTTAACTGTTTCCCAACCATCTGGGTATATTTTCTTAGCTTCTTCATCTTTTACTGCAGGAAGAATAACTACGTCTTCACCTTTTTTCCAGTTAGCTGGCGTAGCAACTCTATGCTTTGCAGTTAGTTGCATTGAATCTATGGCTCTTAAAATTTCATGGAAATTTCTACCTGTAGCCATTGGGTAAGTTAAATAAAGACCAATTCTTTTATCTGGTCTTACAACAAAAATAGTTCTAACAGTCTCATTATCAACTGCTGTTCTTCCCATTGAAGTTGTTCCTGCATCGCCTTCTAACATATTGAAAAGTTTTGCAACCTTTAAATCTTCGTCAGCGATAATAGGATAATCCGGCATTGTTCCAGATACATCTTTGATATCTTCTAACCATTTTTTATGGTCCTCAACCCCATCTACACTTAGTCCGATTACTTTTACATTTCTTGCATCAAACTCGGCTTTCATTTGTCCTAATGAACCTAATTCTGTTGTACAAACTGGTGTAAAATCTTTTGGGTGAGAAAATAATACGCCCCAACTATCTCCAAGCCACTCATGGAAAGAGATATCTCCCTCTGTAGTTTTGCATTGAAAATCTGGACACATACTGTTTATTTTTAACATTCTTTACTCTCCTTTAATTAATTAGAACTATTATAAATTATTGATTAGGTTTATCAACGATTTTTAGGTTTGAAAAAACAACTTATAAGACGTGTATCTTAAGCAGATTATAAGTGTTAGTTTTTTATATGAATAACTCTAATCATTCAAATATTTTGATTATCGGTGGCGGATGCGCTGGTATATCAGTTGCCACAAGGCTTAAAAATTTAAAGTCTGACTTATCAATATCAATCATAGAACCTTCTGAAAAATCTTTATATCAAGCAGCATGGACTTTAGTAGGTGCAGGTGCTTATGATGTAAATAGCACTATAAAACCAATGTCATCTGTAATGCCTAGTTATGTTAATTGGGTTAAAGAATATGCTGAAAGTTTTTCTCCAGAGTCTAATTCGGTAAAGACTTCAGGTGGTGAATATTCTTATGATTATTTAGTAGTTTGTCCTGGTCTAAAAATTAACTTTGATGGAGTAGCAGGGTTAAAAGAAACTTTAGGAAAAAATAATGTTTGTACCAATTACAGTTCCGATATGGCTGTTTATACTTGGGAATGTTTAAAGAATTTGCAGGGAGGAAATTTATTATTTACTGAACCTCCAATGCCAATTAAGTGTGCAGGAGCACCTCAAAAAATAGCTTATTTAGCTGCTGATCACTTAAAGAAAAAAGGAGCTCTTAAAGATAGTAATTTAGAATTTTTATGTGCAAAACCAGTTATTTTTGGTGTGCCTCACTTTCAAGGTCCGCTAAATGAAATATGTGACTCATATGGTATTACAAGAAGCTTCCAGCATAATTTAATTTCAATAAATGGTGAGGCCAAAGAAGCTGTATTCAAACAATCAGACAAAGATGGAAATTCCAAAGAAGTTACGAAGAAATTTGATTTTATACATGTAACACCACCACAAACTTCTCCAGACTTTATTAAGAATAGCCCATTAGCTGATGCTGGTGGATGGGTTGATGTAGATCATAAAGAAGGAACATTAAGACATACTAAATATGAAAATATTTATAGTTTAGGAGATGTAATGAATGCACCTAATGCAAAAACAGGTGCAGCAGTTAGAAAACAAGCTCCAATAGTTGCACATAATATTATTAAAGATATCAATAAGTCATCTGAAGCATATAGACTTTATGATGGATATGGAGCCTGCCCTCTTACAGTTGCATACGGTAAAGTTATGTTAGCAGAATTTTGTTATGGTGGAAAAGTAACTCCAAGTTTGCCTTTTGACCCAACAAAACCTAGCTCTTTATATTGGCAAATGAAATCAAAGCTTTTTCCTTGGTTACAATGGAATGTGATGTTTAAAGGAAAAGAATGGAGCAAGCCTAATCATAAAGCTATTGAAAATTAGTCTCAATTTTATAAAATTTTAATTATTTTATAATTATGATTTTCGAACAACTATTTGATACTAAATCCTCAACTTACACTTATATTATTTCCAGTGGAAAAGGACGTGAGGCATTAATCATAGATCCAGTAATTGAACATACTGATGAATACATAAAAGTTTTAGAAAGTTTGGAATTAAAACTTGTAAAAGTAATTGATACTCATATTCATGCAGATCATGTAACAGGCTTAAATGAGCTTAATCAAAGAACTAATTGTGTTCGTATGATGGGTGAAAACTCTAAATCTGAGGTAATTGATATAAAATTGAAAGATGAAGAAAATATAAATATCGAGAATATTGAACTAAAAGCAATTTATACTCCCGGTCATACAGATTGTTCATATAGTTACTTAATGAATGATAGAGTTTTTACGGGAGATACACTTTTAATTAATGGGACAGGTAGAACAGATTTTCAAAATGGTAGTGCTCATGAGGCTTATGAGTCATTATTTGGTAAACTTTTAAAACTTCCAGAAGAAACACTTGTTTATCCTGCTCATGATTATAATGGGAAAAAAAATTCAACAATTGGTAACGAAAAAAGCAATAATCCAAGATTACAAGTTAGCTCAAAAGAAGAATATGCTGAAATAATGGATAATCTTAATCTTGCCAATCCAAAAATGATGGATATCGCAGTACCAGCAAATCTAAAGGGATTAACACTTAAAGAACTCTAAAATCAGGGTTATTATTAGTATTGTTTTTAAAAAATATACAATTATATAACTCTTATGGCATGCGATAATACACACTGTAAATGTAAAAACTGTTCTTGTAACAGATGCGTTTGTAAAAATTGTGATTGCAAACCATCATCAGAAAACTGCTGTTGTAACAAGTAGTTAAATTTTAATAACTAATCTTAAATAAACATGAATGATTTTTTAGAGTCGATAATTAAAAGAGATCCTGCTGCAAGATCAAAGTTGAGTTTAATACTAACTTATCCTGGTGTTAAAGCTGTATTTTTTCATAGAATTGCAAATTTTTTTTCAATTGCAAAATTTCATCTCGTTGCAAGAATAATTTCTCAGTTCTCAAGATTTTTAACAGGCATAGAAATCCATCCAAATGCTAAAATTGGAAAAAATCTTTTTTTAGATCATGGCATGGGAGTAGTTATTGGAGAAACATCTGATATTGGAGATAACGTTACCATCTATCATATGGCAACATTAGGTGGAATTGCTCCGAGTATTAATTCAGATGATCAAAGAAACATTAAGAGACACCCAACTCTAAAAGAAAATGTTGTAGTAGGTTCTGGTGCACAAATACTTGGGCCAGTTGTGGTTGGTAAAAATGCAAAAATTGGAGCTAATGCTGTTGTTACAAAAGATGTTCCAGAAAATGCAGTAATGGTTGGAATTCCTGCAAAAAATGTTGGAACTGCATCCGAAGAATTTAAACCCTATGGTGTTGCACCAGGGGGTGATACAAAGCTTGATGTATGAAAACTTTACAAAATAATTTTGTCGAAGCAATAGGAAACACTCCATTATTTAAATTAAAAGCCGCATCAGAAATTACTGGTTGTAATATTTATGTAAAAATAGTTTCCCCATCCAGTTGATTTATTTTACAGTGTCCCATTTCAAATCCCTTTCCTGGGATTGTGCCTGCGCCAAGACAATATTGTGATGCATTATCCATGAATGTTGTACCCTCGACTGCCATTAATCCTCCAACTCCATCGTAAGTAAAAGTTAAAAAGTTACCCTCGTTATCAGTAAGAAATTTGTTATCTCCAACGATAAAACCTTTAAGATCAATTTTTCCTTTATGACCGTCTGCAAAACTTGATGTTGTAAATATTATAAACATCATAATTAAATATATTTTTTTCACCATTACCTTTCTGTTATTATTTTTAGTCTGAACATACACTCATTACCGTTGTCTCTTGTTTATGGCCAGACTCTGCAATTACTTTAGCATTCTCTGGATTCTGCATAAATTTTTGCATAGTGTCTGCTGCTGGTGTTTCCATCACAATATGTACTTTATTTGGATTTTCTATTTCATTACCTACGTAAATAGTTTTAATACCTGCTGCTTCTCTTGGGCCAGAATGTTCATCAAACAATTTTTTCCAGTGAGTCCAGTCTTTTACTTCAAAGTTACCAACCATTTTTACCATTTTATTCCCCCCAAACCCCAGCAAATTCATATGCTTCAACAGGTTCGTTGCCAATTACCCAAGCGTCATGTCCAGGTGTTACAGAGTAAGAGTCTCCTGCTTTATACGTAACCTCTGTTCCATCATCGTGTTTAGCACATACAGAACCTTTTGTGATAATTCCAATATGGTTTGCCTGACAACTATCAGTTCCAATATGTGGCTTAACATCTGTAGACCATTTCCATCCTGGTTTTAAATGCAATCTTACTACTCTTTGACCACCTACCTTAACTGCTTCAATTTTAGCATTATTAAATTTATCAACTATTTCGTCTGCTTTATCAAAAGTTTTAACTTCTATACTAGCCACATTAACTCCTTTATTAGTTCATAGTTATTTGGGTATTTTTGTTGCCCCGGTTTCTACTTCAATGATTTTACCATCTTTAAATTTCCAACAACACATTAAGGCTTCTGTATTTCCATCTTGATAAGTAACATATGAATGATCAAAACCAATTTCATCATTTTCAAAAAGGATCCTATATTTTTCAGGACTCATCATTCCTTTACTTACAGCTTCAACCATACCTGCCTTACCCATATGGACATATTCTCCTTTAAGATGTGAAAACATTTTGTAGTCATCGTGCACCAGCTCACCAGCTGCTGCACCATCTTTTTCCATGATTGCTTTATTTAGTTTTTCTAAAATTGACATATTGTTTCTTACTTCTTCATTGCATTGAACATGCTTAGTGTGTCGTCAAAAGCAATAAACATTGTCAGTTTACCATCATCGCCTACTTCAAAGTAATGACCAAAAATAGTATCCATGCCATCAGCCTTAGCAGATACTTTAACAAATACTTTGTTCCCCTCACTAATCATCATATCTGGAGTTACTGAAAAATTATTCCAAAGTTGTGGAACTTGCATCATGGTTTTCATATATGCCTCTTTGCCTTTATGAGTTCCTGACATTGGATGTTTATCTCCAGGATAAATCCAAGTGATATCATCATGCACCATATCCATAAATGCCTCCATTTCTCCTTTTCCAAAAAGTTCATATCCTTTTTTAACTACTTCTTTTGCGTCCATAAAATCTCCTTTAATTATTTTTATATTAAATTTTATTATAAGATAGAAATGTAATGAATTTATTACAGTGCTGGTATGCGTGATTATATCCAGTGAGGATAGGGAAGGCCTTTTTCTTTTAAAAAAGATTTATTAAACATCTTAGAGTTGTATTTATCAGATTTGTCACAAAGAATTGTAACAATTGTTTTACCTGGACCTAAAAGTTTACCCAACCTTATTGCTCCAGCAATGTTTACTCCACAACTTGTTCCTAAACTTAAACCTTCTTTTTCAATTAAATCGAACAGAACAGGTAATGATTCATGGTCACTTATTGAAAATGCTCCATCAATATTTGCTTTTGCAAAATTTGCAGTAACTCTACTAGATCCAATACCTTCTGTAATTGAACCCCCCTCACTTTTTAATTCACCATTTTCAATGTAATTATAAAGAGATGAGCCAGTTGGG
>CABXYN010000017.1 GCA_902516395.1 uncultured Pelagibacteraceae bacterium
AGATAAATAATCATGTAAAAATGATTGCTGAAGAAAATAAGATTACAAATAAAGATCTTAGAATGCGTGAACTTGAAAACTGGCTTAATTATCTTTTAAAATAGACCTTCTGTATGTGTTTTAATTCCACCGTCAGTAAAACTCTGATTTTCCTCTCTTAAATTTCCCTCAACTATTAATATTTTTTTCATTAAAATAAATCTCCCGAAATACTATGCTCATACATAGCTTTCATATCATTTATAGTCAATTTTTTTGGATTTGAAGATGTTGATGGATCATCAAGAGCCATCTTTGATAAATCATCTAAGTTCATTTTATTTATTTCTATTACATCTGATAGTTTATGTGGAATATTTAATTCTTTTCTTAATTCTAGTAACCATTCGAGAAAAGCATCAAAACTTTTACTTAAGTTAAGGTAATCACAAATAGAAATGATTCTTTCCTCAATATTTTCTTTATTAAAAGTTAAAACATAAGGCATAAATATTGCATTAGATAATCCGTGATGAAGATTAAATTGAGCATTAAGTGGATGGCTAAGTGAATGAATAGCTCCTAAGCCTTTTTGAAATGCAGTAGATCCCATACTTGCTGCAGCTAACAAATCAGATCTAGCATCCAGATTATTTCCATCTTTTACAGCTTTTAAAAGAGATTTTTTTATCAACCTCATTCCTTCAATTGCTATTCCATCAGCCATGGGGTGAAAACCAGGAGCACAAAATGCCTCTAAATTGTGTGCTAATGCATCCATTCCTGTGGCTCCTGTTAAACGTGGAGAAAGATCTTTAGTAAGTACCGGGTCTAATATTACAATAGATGGTAAAAATTTTGGGTGGAAAATAATTTTTTTTATTCCAGTTTTTGCATTAATTATTGCTGATGCTCTGCCAGTTTCTGAACCTGTTCCAGCAGTTGTTGGAATTGCAATTATTGGAGAGATATTTTTTTCATCTGCCCTTTTCCAATAATCACCAATATCCTCAAAATCCCAAATTGGTCTAGATTGTCCAGACATAAAAGCAATAGCTTTACCCACGTCTAATGCACTTCCACCTCCAATAGCTATTACACTGTCACAACTATTATTCTTGAATACCTCAACACCTTCATCAACATTCTCCCCTGTTGGGTTTCCTGAAAAATTTGAAAAAATACATAATTTAAATTTCTTTTCTAAATCATTTATTAAATCTTTTATAAATTCTAAATTAATTAAGTCTCTATCCGTTACTAATAATGGTTTTAAAGTTTTAATTTCAACACAAGCCTTTTCTAAATCCTTAGCTCTATCTTTGCCTACCCAAACAGTTGTTGGATAATTCCAGTTGTAATTAGTCATTTTTATTTTCAAGTATTAAGTCTAAAAATAATGCGGCAGTCCAAGAAAAATTTGTTGCACCAAATCCTTTACCAGTTTTACAGCTAAAGTATTCATTAAACCCTTTTTGCTTTACTAAATTAATAGTTTTTCTTTTTATTTGTTTAGCAAATTTAATATTCTTATTTTTTAACCCTTGATATATTATCCAATTACAATTAATCCATACCGGACCTCTCCAATATCTTTTTTCTTCAAACTTTTGGTGATTTGGTTTTACACTTGATAATAAATATTTTTCTTTAGAACTGTGTTTTTTTAAGTTTTTAATAATTTTATTATTTAATACTTTGTCTTTTAAATCTGCAAATAAAATAAAATAATGAGTAATTGATGGAATGTTTATTTTTTTTTTATTTTTTAAATCAATGTTGAAAAATATATTTTTTTTGTGATTATATAATTTTACAATTTTATTTTCAGATCTTAATATATATGTTTCTAATTCGGTACTTCGCAAATTGAATATACTTAATAATTTAAGAAGATCTTTATTTGCTCTTAAAAATATAGAGTTAAAACCAACATCAACTACATTGAATAGCGACGCCTTATAAAGTTTTTTTGGATTATAATTGTTTTTTCTCAAATGATTCTTGATAGTTACGTATCTATCATAATCAATATCTAATGGCCTATATTCAGGATTAACAACTTTGTTATCTCCTCTTTTATATTTTAGGTTTTTGGGAACTTTTACTTTGCTCATTGGTTCATCCCACAATGGTGAATTATCGTAGCCACTTTCCCAAGGGTGCAAAATTGACACTAAACCTGTATTTTTTGGGTCTCTAAATTTAATAAACCATTTGTGGTATTTTAATATTCCTTTTACTATTTTTTTAAATTCAGCTTTATCTTTATTATTAATTCTTTTTTTATCTAAAATTAGTTTTAAAATTATTGCAAGAATTGGTGGTTGGGTAATACCAGATGAATGTATTTTATTTCCACAAGCCCAAACAGAATGGTTTGGATAATAATTGGTATTTAAATCGTGAAACAAAATATGGGGTATCATTCCATCTTTCCATTGACCTCTGATTAATGTCTTTATTTCATCTAGTGCATATTTAAGTTTAAAATGCGAATATCCTAAAGCAATGAAACCTGAGTCCCAATTCCATTGTGCTGGGTACAATTTGTTATTTGTTGGTAATGTGTATCCTTTTTTTTTATTACCCAATAAAACTTTCTTAGCAGATTTGATAAAATCTTCCATTAACCCTTTACACTTCCTGCAGTAAGACCACTTACTAAATATTTTTCAAAGTATACAAAAATTAACAAAACAGGTATTGTAACAACTACTGACCCAGCCATTAGATATTGTCTTGGTGTTTCGGCATCACCACTAAGATATTGTATTGCCCTTGATAAGGTAAATGAGTTTGGATTGTCTAAGAACATAAGAGAAAATAAAAACTCATTCCACGCAATCATAAAGACATATAAAGCAACTGATGAGATTGCGGGTATACTTAATGGTAAAATTATTTTTATAATTATGCCAAACCAATTTAATTTGTCCATGATTGCTGCTTCTTCTAGTTCTTTGGGAATACTTCTAAAGTAACCTTGTAACATATAAATTGCAACAGGCAAAGTAGTTGCTGTGTAAACAATTAATAAACCACCAACTGAGTTCCTTAACCCTAATTGACTAAAAACGGTATACAAAGGAATAACCAATACAATAGCAGGGAACATATAGATAATTAAAATTGAAGTTGAAAGAAAGTTTTTTCCAAAGAAATTTAACCTTGCTACTGCATAAGCAGCTGGTATTGCAAATATCAAAGTAACTATAACTGTCCCTACTGAAACAAATGTACTTATAAGTATGTATCTGCCAAAATTATAAGTATCAAATATTATAAAGTATGACTTAAATAATTCCTTAAAGTCTTGGTTAAAATTAATACTAAAGTCTAGAGGGTTAATTAGTAAAGCAGCTTGAGTTTTAAAGCTTGTTATCAACATCATGTAAAATGGGAATAGGATAACAAATGAAAATAAAACAATTCCAAAAAGAGTTAAAAAATCAAATACAACTATTTGCGATGAATGTTCTGATGCTAAATATTTTTGATTATATTTATTAATTTTTAAAGAGAAAAATATCAAAATAGCAAAAATTCCAATATTATACCAAATTGGCATTACTTGAACTATGTATCCATCAACAAAAGTAAATATAAGAGCAAAAAGACTTGATTTAATTAAATAATTTAGCTTTTCTCCTATAATTAAATTTAAAAGACTAATAGCGATACCTAAAGTAATAATTATTGCAAAATTGAAATTTTTAAGCTCAACCCCTTGCAATGTTACTAAAATTTTCCAAATAGAAACCAAAGAAAATAAAAATATCGAAGAAATTAATAAGTAGTATATCAAACTTTTAGTTTTCATCGGCCCTCTTACCTATTAATTTAAAGTAAACGAACATAAATATTAGCAGCAAAGCAACTATTACAATTGATACTGCTGATCCCATGCCGATATCAGAAATAGTAAATCCTTGCTCATAAACATTTATTGGCAAAGTTCTAGTTCCAGATGCACCTCCTGTTAATAAAAAAATATCCTCAAATTTATTAAAGTTCCAAATAAACCTAATCATAAAGAGAATGGATATCACAGCTGTTATTTGAGGAAGAGTGATATTAATAAATTTTTGTAAAGGACCAGCACCATCCACTTCAGCTGCTTCATATAATTCTTTAGGTACTGCTTGAAGTCGAGCTAATATAAATAAAAAAGCTAAAGGAAAGTATCTCCAAATTTCAAAAATAATTACAGTAGTTAACGCTAATCTTAATTTAATATCAAAACCAAAAAAGTTTATTGTTAAATATTTTTGACCAAGTAAATTTAAAGGTTCCTGGATAACTTGAAAATTCATGAGAAGATTATTTAAAGTGCCGCTGTAAGGGTCTAACAATAACTCCCAAGTATATGCTAGGGCAACAACTGGACCCACATATGGAAATAGCAAAACACTTCTCATAAATGTTCTTCCAAAAAACTTCTGGTTCACAAGTTGTGCGGTGAGTATTCCAAATATGATCGAGCCAATCGTTCCAAAGAAAGTATAGTAAAAAGTAGTTGTTAATAAATCAAAAAATTCATTTTGAAAAAATACCTTTTTAAAATTTTTTAACGTAAAATTAGTATTTAATAGAATATTATCTGATTTACCTGTTAATTTTGGTTTAATAGTTTTTAATTTTTCTTTGTTTATTTGTTTGTCATCAGAACTCTGTAATAATATTTGAAAATTTTCCCTGTATTTAGCTTCCCAATTTCCAAATTCACAATAAATTTTATTTGATTTGACCCTGCATCTTTCATCTAAATTTATAGGCTTAATATTCTTGGGTAATTTATCTTGAAATTTTACATCCCTTATTTCTAAAATTAATGAACTATTTCTAAGTTTATAAATAATTTTTAATTGGTCTGGATTATCTTTAATTGATTTAACAATTTTTTTTGCTCTAGGTTCAGGAATTCTAATATCTTTTAATCCAACCTCTTTAAAACTTATCCAAACATTTGCAAATATTGGAAATAAGATAATTGAAAAAACAAGGAAAACTGCAGGTAATATTAATATATATGCAGTTCTTTTTTCTATTTTTGAAAGTGTATCACTCATAAAAAAAGCGGATAATACATATTATCCGCTTTTATTTAAATTTAAATTACTAGATTAAAATTGAGAGAGTTTTTGATTGATCATATCTACTGCTTGATCAATATCAATTTGTCCGTCAACATAAAGTCTAGTTATTCTATTAATAAACTTGTTATTAATAATTTTAGAAGCTCTAGAAAGTTCACCTTCTTTTACGCCCCATCTTTGAGCTTTATCTAATCCAGCAACGATATTATTTATAACATCTTCTGAATATAAGTCTGATAAAGGTGCTTTTCTATCAACTCCAACTGGCAATTTACTCCACGCTTTAGTAAATGCCTCAGGATCGCTTGAGTTTCCTCTTCTCACAGGAAATTTACCTTCTGGTGCGATTGAAAGTGTCTTTGTATAACCCTCGTCCATTGAGTATTTGATAAAAGCACTTGCTTCCTCCGTATCAGCATCAGCTGTTATTCCAAAATATCTGACATCCGCCCAAGCAGCACCTTTTTTATTATTAGGACCACTCAAGTTTGTAATAAAGCCAGTTTTTGAAGCTAACTCACCAGATGTTGGATCGCTATTTATTGTTGGTGGAGCTGAATCTCTTAAGCCAGCTAGTTCATCCATAATAAATGGAGACCAAATTATCATTGGAGTTTTTCCAGCAAAATATAGTTCTCTTGATTGCTTCCAATACAATTCCCCTGGAGGACTTGCATTTGATATAACTTTATAGAACTCTAAAGAAGCTTTAAGTTTTTTGCCTTGCTTTCTTATTCCGTCTTTTTTTACAACATTTACTCCGTTTGCTAAAAGAACATGTTCTAAAACCTGACTCATAAAGTTTTCATCAGTTTTTGTTGCTGCAACAAAACCAAACATTCCATCACCAGAGAGTGCTTCTACTGCTTTTGTTATATTTTCATAGCTTGTTGGTGGTGCAAGGCCTGCTTTTTCAAATAAGTCTTTTCTATAAACGACCATTTGCGTCCAACCGTCAACTGGTACAGCTGCTATTTTTGATCCTTTTTTAGCCATGTTTAAAGCACCTGGCGCAAAAGTTTTTTTGCCAAGTTCTTTTACAACAGCATTATTTGCATCAACGTCAAGTATACCAGCCTCTGCCCAAGGTAATACATACTGTAATGTATGATAGATTACATCAGGTAGATCGCCCGCTGCTGCTGCTGCAGTTGCTCTTGTTCCTAAATCTTTTTCTTCTACAGGAATAACTTCAACTTTGATGCCAGTTTTAGCTTCAAAATCTTTAGCCATTGCTTCTTGTTTAGCCATTCTAGCTGGCTGAACTTCTGTAGTCCAAAAAGTGATGTCTGCGAAACTAATATTTGAAATAAAAAATATGAGCGCACAGACGGTTATTATTGTTTTTTTAATCATTGATTCCCCTCTTTCTTTGATTAATAAAAATAAATGTATCAGCGCATCATATAAATAACAATAGTAGTTAAAAATTACTTATAAATGAAAATCTAGGATTTATGATATTTTTAAAAATTAAACTTTTGATTATTTAGAATTGTTTTAATTAATTTAATCATCAAAGGAATTTTGCTCTTATTTAATTTTTGTAAGATAAACGGAGCTATTTCTCTTATAAGTTGTTCTCCCTCTACTGTATCATTTGGCATAAATTTTTGTTTTGCTTTTTTAAATGAGTATCCTTGACCAAGATAATTTCCCATCTTACTATTTCTTCCTCCGGCAGCACTTACATATAAATCGCCAACCCCTGCAAGGCTTAAGACTGTCTCTTCGTTACCTTTAAAATATTTTGTTATGTATTTCATTTCTAATATTGATTTTTGGAACAAACTTGAAGATCTATTTAAACTTTGACCAGAACCTATAATCATCGAGTAAATATTTTTAATTGCTGAACATATCTCAACACCAACAACATCTTTTGAATATTCTATTAAATAGTATTTAGTAGAGATCATTTTGCCAATATACTTTGCAGTTTTAATATTTTTATTTGCAACAATAACACTGGTTTGATTTTTTCTAGCCAATTCTTTGGCTAAGCAAGGTCCTTTCAAAACAGAAATATTTAATTTATTGTTTTGTTTTAAAAGTTGTTGAGAGAGTGTTAATATTTTTTTTGAATTTTTTTCATATTTAAGACCTTTTGTAAGTATTAGAATTGGTGATTTAATTTTAAATTTTTTTAATTCTTTTCCAATGAAATCAATACCTGATAAACTTAAAGCAATAACAATAAGATCATATTTTTCTTTAAATAACTCATTAGAATAGTTTTTAAAAATTAATTGTTTTGGCATTTTAATTTTTAAACTTGAATGATTTTTTGTTTTTGAAGATAGGTTTTTAATAAATAATTTGCTATAGGGCTCTGTAATTGTTACTTTATTCTTATTATCTATACATGGAATAGTAAATGCAGATCCCATAGCCCCACCACCAATTACTAAGATTTTTTTCATATATAAATTAAATAGATCAAACCAGATATCTAATAACAAGTAAATTTAAATAAATAATAGTTTAAATTTTAATAATTTATTTATAAAATAAACTTATAAATATGACTAAGGTAGCATTAATTGGATCTGGCCCATGTGGACTTTCTATTTTAAGAGCATTTGAACATGAGGAAAATAAAGGTACAAAAATACCTGAAATTGTTTGTTTCGAAAAGCAAGAGGATTGGGGTGGTCTTTGGAATTATAGCTGGAGGACTGGTTCAGATCAATACGGAGATCCCATTCATAATAGTATGTACAGGTATTTATGGTCTAATGGCCCTAAAGAATGTTTAGAGTTTGCGGATTATTCTTTTGATGAACATTTTGGAAAACCTATTCCATCCTTTCCGCCTCGAGAGGTTCTATACAACTACATAATTGGAAGAGTAAGCAAAGGAAATTTAAAAAATAAAATTAAATTTAATACAAGGGTTACAAGTGTAAATTATATTGCTGATAAGTTTGAGGTTAGCTACCAAGATAAAGCAAACAATAAAATACTAAATGATAAGTTTGATTATGTTGTAGTCTCATCTGGACATTTTTCAGTTCCATTTATTCCAGAATATAAAGGTATGAGTTCTTTTCCTGGAAGGATAATGCATTCACATGATTTTCGAGATGCAGAAGAGTTTAGAGGAAAAAATGTAGTGGTTTTAGGAAGTAGTTATTCAGCTGAAGATGTAGCACTTCAATGTAATAAATACGGAGCTAAAAGCGTTACCATTGGATACAGACACAATCCTATGGGTTTTAAATGGCCTAAAGGGATGAAAGAAGTTTTTTACCTAGATAGATTAGAAGGAAATAAAGCTATTTTTAAAGACGGAACAGAGCAAGAAACGGATGTTATTATTTTGTGTACTGGATATTTACACCATTTTCCATTCTTAAAAGATAACCTAGTTCTCAAAACACACAATAGACTATATCCGCCTAAATTATATAAAGGTGTAGTTTGGCAAAATAATCACAAACTAATGTATCTTGGTATGCAAGATCAATTTCACACATTTAATATGTTTGATTGCCAAGCTTGGTTTGCAAGAGATGTTATTATGAACAAAATTAAAATTCCAGATGCCAATGAAGTTGAAAATGATATTCAAAAATGGGTTTCATTAGAGGAAAAATTAGAGAACCCAGATCAAATGATAGATTTTCAAACAGAATATACTAAAGAACTTCACGGAATGTCTGATTATCCAAAAATAGATTTTGAACTAATCAGAAAACATTTCAAAGAATGGGAGCACGATAAAGTGAATGATATTTTAACATACAGAAATAAATCATTCTCTTCTCCTGTGACTGGATCTGTAGCACCAATTCATCATACTCCATGGGCTTCTGCAATGGACGACTCAATGGATACTTTTTTAAAATAATAAGTTATTTTTCATAATAAAGTTTTATCAACAGCCATTTTCCAACCATTTAACAATTTACTTCTTAATTTCTTATTTATATTGGGTTTAAAAGTTTTATTTTTTTTCCATTTTTTCTTTATTTGATCTAATGATTTAAATACTCCAATTTGATATCCGGCAAAAAAAGCAACACCAAGGGCTGTGGTTTCTAGTATTTTAGGTCTTTCTGTATTCATATTTATAATGTTTGCTAAAAATTGCGAAAACCAGTTATTTTCAACCATGCCTCCATCAATTTTAACAATATTAGGTTTTAATCCATCTTTTCTCATAGCATTAAATAAATCATAACTTTGATAAGCAACAGACTCTAGTACAGCTCTTACTAATATTTTCCAGTCACTGTCTCTTGTTAAGCCTGTTATTAAACCTCTTGCATCAGGTCTCCAGTAAGGCGCTCCCATTCCACTAAACGCTGGCACAATATATACATCATCATTGTTTTTTTTTGATTGAGCTATTCTTTCCGTATCATAAGCATTGTTAACTAATTTCAACTTATCTCTTAGCCATTGCACACCTGCACCTGCTATAAAAATTGATCCTTCAAGGGCATAAATATTTTTTCCATTAAGTCTATAACAAATAGTTGTTAATAATTTATTCTTAGAATAAATTTTTTTAGAACCAGTATTCATTATTACAAATGCACCAGTTCCATATGTACTTTTGACAGATCCTTTTTCAAAGCAAGACTGTCCTACAGCAGCAGCTTGTTGATCTCCTAAAACTGCTGATATTGGTATTTCAGTGCCAATAATTTTCTTATTTGTGAAACCAAAATTATCAGCAGAATTTTTTATTTCTGGTAAAATATTTTTAGAAATTTTGAGTTTTTTTAAAATTTTTTTATCCCATTTATTGTTATTGATATTAAATAGCATAGTTCTACTAGCATTAGTTGCCTCTGTTAAATGATGTTTTCCATTTGTAAGTTTCCAAATTAAAAAAGTATCAACAGTACCAAATAACAAATCATTTGATTTCAAAAGTTTCTTAGCATTTTTTACATTTTCTAATATCCATTTAATTTTAGTTGCAGAAAAATATGGATCAATAAATAATCCAGTTTTCTTTCTAAACATTTTTTCATAATTTTTTTTCTTTAAGATTTCACAGTATTCTTGTGTTCTACGGTCTTGCCAAACAATTGCATTGTATGTAGGTTTGCCTGTCTTCTTGTTCCAAAGTATAGTTGTCTCTCTCTGGTTAGTAATTCCAATACTTAATATTTTCCCTTTAAGTAAAGATGCTTTTTTAATTACTTTTTTTAAGGCTTTAAGAGTTGTAAGCCAAATTTCATTTGGATTATGTTCCACCCATCCATTTTTTGGAAAGTATTGATTAATTTCAAACTGAGATATAAATTTTATATTTCCTTCTAAATCAAATAAAATTACTCTAGTTGATGTTGTACCTTGATCGATAGCAACAAGAAATTTTTTCACAATTTTAGTCTATACCTAAATGTTTTTTTCTTTTATCAACCCAAGTTCTGATTAAATTGTCAAAAATCAGTCCAATGAAAGCAACACAAATTCCAAGTGTTAATCCAATACCTGCACCGTTTTTATCTGATAGAGCTTTTAAAATATACTGACCCAGATCCTCTGTCCCAATAAAAGCACCTATAATCACCATAAATAATGCAAAAACTATTGTTTGATTAAGCCCTAACATCATGTGTGGAAATGCTAATGGAAATTCTATTTTAAATAATCTTTGAAACTTTGTAACTCCTGACATAGTTGCAGCATCATGCAATCCAGCTGGTACACTTCTAAGTCCTTCTATCGTATATCTTGTTGCTGGTATGGTGGCATAAACTATTACTGCAATTAAAACTGATGTATCAGTAATCCCAAAAAGCATCATTACAGGAATTAAATATACAAATGATGGAAAAGTTTGGAATATATCGCAAACATTTAGCATGAACTTTCTAGAATGTTTATTTTGAAAACATAAGGTTCCAACAGTAAATCCAATTGCACACGATACTAATACGCCAAAGGTTGCCATGTATGTGGTTACTAAAGCTCTATCCCACCAAGGGCTCAAAGCTATGAATAAAGTTAAACCACAAACAACTAAAGCTGATCTAATTCCACCAATTAAATATCCTGCTCCAACAACTAATACTAAAGTAGCTATGGCAGGCATTCTCAAATACAAAGCTCTCATTGGTTGTAGCACATCAACAATTAGCCAAGTGTTAAATGCTTTTATATATACGAAGAAAGTATCAAATATCCAGTCGACTCCTTTATTCCAAAAACCCGCTGTTGATATTCCTTTATTATGTGGAACTTCAAATAAATAATTATACCCGTCTTTAAAATAAATTGATCCAAAGTAAGCTAATAGAATACCTGTTATTAATACAACGCCAAAGAATAAAGAATTTTTATTTCGTTGAAAAAAATTCAAATTACCAAAATAATCAACTTGTTTGTTAGCCCAAGCTAATGACATCTTATCTAATAGAATTGCGATCAAACTAATACAAAGACCTGCCTCTAATGCTAATCCAATATTCAACTGATTTAATGCTAACAATAAATTAAATCCTAAACCTTTTGCTCCAATAAATGCAGATATAACTGCCATAGAAAAACAAACCATTATTACTTGGTTAACTCCTATTAAAATATCTCTTCTCGCTGTTGGGATTAATACTTTTGACATTAGTTGCCAGTTATTACATCCACTCATTCTACCAGCTTCAATTACCTCTGGAGGGACAGCTCTTAAACCTAATAAAGTTAAAAGTATCATTGGTGGCACAGCAACAATCATTGTTATAATTACTGCAGCATGGTCACCGACCCCAAAAAGAACTAGTGCAGGAACTAATACCGCATACTGGGGCATTGTCTGCATAACTAAAAGTATTGGATATAAAGCTTTTTCTACTCTTTTACTTTTAAATGCCGCAACACCTAAACCTAACCCAAAAATAAATGAAAGAGGCGCTGCAACCAATATAAAAGAAAGTGTCTGCATAGAAGGTTTCCATTGCCCAAATATTGAAATGTAAGTCATTGATAAAAGTGCATATATTGCTAATCCTTTACCTCCTAACTTATAAGCAAGTATTGCTGATCCAGCTGCTACAATAGTCCAAGGTAAGCCTGGTAGTTCTGCCCAAGGGTTAGCATCAATCCAATCCCAACTAGTAAATGCAACAATTGTTTCAAGACCACCTAATAAAATTTCTCTAATTAATTCTATTAGAAAAGTCATGAATGCAGTTAAGTTTCTAGTTATTTGTAAAACTAAAGGTCTAGTTTTATATTCTTGCGTATCTTCATTCCAGAATTCCATTGGCATCCAATCATTCATTAAGAAAAATAATGAATCATTTATCCAAATCGGTAACCATCCAAGAAGTGGTGGCAACCTCCAAAAAACATCAAACGCATAATATCTAACTTCTTTGCCTAGAAATACGAAGGCACTCTGATTTGGGTCTTTTATAAATTCAGCCTGTCCTCTTATAAATTTATATGTTTCAGGTACATCGATTGCAAAGCATAGTGCAAAAAACACAACTAATAAAAATAACCATTGAAATAATTTTGGATATTTTTTTAGAATTTCCATAATTTAATTATTATTTTTTCTTCCTCCAAAAACTGTGTTAATAATTTTTGCAGGATTTATTGAGCCTACGACATTATTTTTACTATCTGTCACAGCTACTGTTTTTTCTTGAGTTAAAATTTTTTCAGCAACATTTTCTATAATCTCATCTTTTGAAACTTTTAAATCACCTATATCAGAAGAGGTTTTTTCATCCATTACATCTTGAATTAATAAAACTTTTTCTCTCGGCACTTCCTCTGTAAATTTTCTTACATATTCTGTTGCTGGTTTTAAAACAATATTAGCAGGTGTATCTAACTGTTCAATTATTCCATCTTTCATAATTGCAATACGATCAGCAAGTTTTAAGGCTTCATCAAAATCATGAGTAATAAACATAATTGTTTTTTGTAATTTTTCTTGAAGTCTTAAAAATTCATCTTGCATTTCTTTCCTTATTAGAGGATCTAATGCTGAAAAAGGTTCATCTAAGAACCATATATCTGGCTCGACTGCCAAAGATCTTGCAATCCCAACCCTTTGTTGTTGTCCTCCAGATAACTCTCTTGGAAAATAATTTTCTCTTCCATCAAGACCAACGAGTTTGACCATATCCATTGCTTTATTAATACTATCTTCAGTTTTAATACCCTTAATTTGAAGAGGAAAAGCAATATTTTCTAAGACTGTTTTGTGAGGAAGTAGTGCAAAACTTTGAAAAACCATTCCCATTTTATTTCTTCTTAAGTCAATAAGTTCCTTGTTATTTAAATTAAGCAAGTCTTGACCTTCAATAAAAATTTTTCCACCAGTTGCATCTGTTAATCTAGAAATACACCTTAATAATGTTGACTTACCTGATCCTGATAAACCCATTACAACTAGCATTTCACCTTTTGAAACTTCAAAAGAAGCATTATTAACTCCTACAATACATCCATTATCTTGAAATGTTTTAGCATCAACATTACCATTTGCTTCTTTAAGCATTCTCTCAGCGTTTGCTCCAAAAATTTTATAAACAGATTGGCATTTAATTACTGGTTCAGACATAAATAATATTAAGGTTATACGAAATTAAGATAAAATAAAATCTCTATAATTTGTTACATTTCCTCCTTAAAAATTTTTAATAAAATAAACTCTTGTATCAATACCTGTACTTAAAAAACTCAAAGCTTCTCCACTTACTTTAACAGTTTCGTCTACACCAACATTATTTCCACTTACAACGAAACCTGCAAAACATTTATTTTTTTCATCGTCCCATTTTACAAATGTTTCGTCTATTTTATTTCCATTAATTGTATAAATTTCATGTGCTCTAAAGTTTAGAAAATTTGCACCCATTATTGCACGTTGAGGTATAAGTTTAGTTGCTTTGCAAACAGCTTCATATAATTCATCAGATAATTTGAAATTATCAGTGCCATCAAACGAGACTAAAACACCTGATGGAAGACTAGAAATAAGCTTATTAAGTTTCCTTTCTTGAGCTATTCTTTCTTCTTCTATTTTCATTTTTGCAACCAGTTCATCACCTTCACCAAAAATATTATTTAAAACAAAAAAAGTTAGAAAGATAAGAATAATTATACCAACTAATCCACCAAATTGCTTAACTGGTTCTGACAATGTTTTAAAACTATTCTTGGAAACTTCCATTTTTCCAAATACCTTTTTTTTGTTTACCATCTGACCAAGTAAAAGTACCTTCGCCGTTCATAAAACCATTGGCCCATTCACCTTCGTATGTTGAACCATCAGGAAAAAATAAAATTCCTATACCGTTCCATTGACTTTCTTTAAATTCACCTTTGTAAATATATCCATTCGGCCATGTTTCAGTTCCTTGGCCATGTTTTTTTGTAGCTACCCATTCACCTTCATAAGTTGTTTTATCTGTGTAAACCCACTTACCATAACCATTGTCACAATTTCCCTCTTTACATCCTGTGCTTCTTGCCAATGCTAAAGAGCTAATTAATGAGGAAAAAAGTATAAAAAATAAAAGCTTTTTCATGAAATTATATTATACAAAATTTCTTAAAAAAAATTAGGCATTTTTTGATTTATTCTTACAGATATAAATTGAAATATCTTTTTCTGAATTTTCTGTGTTTATATTTTTTGTAATTTCGTGGATTAATTCGCCTGATTTTCTTGTAATTATAGCAGACTCTGAATAAGTTTTGTCATTGTTAAAGGCTTTAAATAAAACTACGTCTTTATTTACTATTTTTACGTCATAATTAGAATTTTGAGAGAAAAATTTTGATAATCCATTTACCATTAATGTACTTGGTTTATTTGAATAAATTTGAAATGAATCTAAATTTTTAACATTTAGGTCGTCTGCTAGAAAAGTTTTATAATTATATTCTGAATTCTTAACAATTTTTTTTTCTAACTCACATATAAACTCTAAATTTAAATTTTCACCAATACTTATGTCTTTTGCATAAACAAAATTGAAAATAAAAAAGTTTAATAATATTAAATAAAGTACTTTTGCCATTAATTATTTGAGGTGATAAAAAAAATCTCCCCCAATAAAATTGGGAGAGATATTTAATTTATTAAATTAACCTTAATGATCGTGAGTAAATTCTTCCCACACACTCTTATTGTCAGCTAACCATTTTTTTGCTGCATCTTCGTGAGTCATTTTATCGACATCAACTAAAGCTGCCATTGCACCAATTTGACTTGTAGAGAATGACAATTTGCTAAACATTTTAGCTGCTGCTGGATGTGTTTTTGGAAAATCTTCATGTGCTGCTTTTTTCAAATAACCATCCGGAGAACCACATTTTCCATCTCCACCATCTTCTGGTCTACAACCAGCTGTGTATGGAGGGAAATCGATAAATGTAAAACCAGCACCATCTGTAAAGTTTGGTGTCCAGTTAAATATGATAGTTCCTCTTCCTTCTTTTTTAGCTGCAGATAACTCTGCCCAAAGTGCATCTGCACTTCCAGCAAATTTAACCCACCAAAGATCACCTAATCCAAGAGCATCAACTCTTTGAGGTATTAAATCTCCATGCCATGTTTGTGGACCTTCCAACATTCTTCCTTTTCCATCTGGTGAATCAGGTGTTGTGAAGTTTTTAGCACAATCAGGATTTTTTAATGCAGTCCAATCAGGTAGACCTGGGCATAAACCTTTTTCTACAACCCAGTTTGGATATCCCATATCTTCCAGAGTTCTTGCTTCGTGATCACCCATATCTAATAAGCCACCTTTATCTAAGGCAGTAGTGAATGATTTTCCAAATGCAGATTCCCATACTTCGTGAGATATAGTTACATCTCCAATTCTGATTGACTCATAAACTGCTTGTGAGTCAGCATTTACGTATTTTACATTGTTCCCCATACTTTCCATAATTCCGCCAATTACGTAAGCCATTACAATTTGGCTTGACCAGTTATGAGTTGGGATAACAATTGGTTTTTTACTATCTGCTGCGTTTGAAATCCCTGCAAAACTTACAAGAGATATCACCATAGCTGATAATAGAGATATTATTTTTTTCATTATTTCCCTTTCCTTAATATTAAGAGGATAAAGTATCCACTCTATTAAAGATACAGTCAACCAGCAAAATAGATACAAATGTATATATAAAATTTATATATAAATTTATTGATACTTTTGTATAATTTTCTAATATTTTTTAAATAAGCATGCAAACAAGTCTAAATATCAAAGAGCCCGGTTTAAACGTTCTACCACCTGGAGTTGAAAGATATGTTGTCAATGCAGGTGGAATTACAGGTGTACAAATATTTCCTGAAGATGAAATTGAAATAATAAATAATGAGGGAAATCAAATTTGCGAAATAAATATTTTTGACAAAAACGGAAAATCAGAATTAGGAATTTTAAATTTAAAAGAAAGTAAAAATTCGTCAGAAATAAAAAAAATACTTTTAAAAAAAGAAGAGAGTTCTTTGCAAGCATTACTTCAATTAAAAAAAAGAAATTTGCAAATCGAAAAAGCTACCTCATCAATTCTCTTTGACAAAAATACTATTGCTGGAGAAAAAATATCTCTAAATGCAAAAGATAATTGTTATTGTATCTTTGCTGCCCCTGGAGACGATATGCTTGTTCATGATCAAAATCCGCCCTCAGATTTAACTGTATTAGTTAAAAGAGCAAAAATTAAAAATTCTGAAAAAGAATTTTCATTAATTCCTGATCCAATTTACGATCCTGACTATGAAGTCAATATAGATAGAAAAACTGCAACAGGATATCAAGTTAAGGCTGGGGACTATATTCAAATAATTACACCGACAGGTAGACAATGTTCAGATTTTGTTGCCTACGACACGGCTAAATTAGAAAAAGGAAAAGAGAGAGGGCTTGATTGGCAAACGACAAGAACTTTTATGGGAAATACTTTTCCAGGTCCTGGTTTATTTTCAAAATTTTATGATACTGATCATGAGCCACTGGTAGAAGTTATTAGAGATACTGTAGGTATACACGATACATTTAATTTAGCTTGTACCTCAAAGTATTATGAAGATTCTGGATATTTTGGTCATGCAAATTGCTCTGACAATTTAAATGATTCAATGAAAAAATATGGTGTGGAAGAAAAAAAAGGTTGGCATGCAATTAATCTTTTCTTTAATACATCTTCGGGAGGTCAAAATTCTGTTACATCTGATGAGTCTTATGCAAGGCCTGGCGATTACGTCATTTTTAAAGCCTTAAAAGATTTAACATGTGGAACAACTGCATGCCCTAGTGATATCGATAGCTGTAATGGATGGAACCCTACTGATATTTTTGTTAGAACTTATGAAAAAAGCAAAGAATTTACAAAATCATATGGTTTTAGAATGAAAACAGATTCAGAAAATAAACTTACAAGAAATACCGGTTTTTATGAGAGAACATCAAAATTAACTAGAAACTTTGTAGATGCTAGAGGTTTTTGGTTACCAAATGATTACACAAAACATGGTGTAATTAATGAATACAATGCATGCAGAGAAGATGCAGTCCTAATTGACTTATCTTCATTGAGAAAATTTGAAATTCTTGGGCCAGATGCTGAGGAATTAATGAATTATACATTAACACGAAATGTAAAAAAACTTTCAGTTGGTCAAATTGTTTATTCAGCTATGTGTTATGAAAATGGAACAATGTTTGATGATGGAACGTTATTAAAACTTAGTGATCATGGTTTTAGATGGGTTTGTGGTGATGAATATGGAGGTGAGTGGCTTAAAGAACAAGCGAAGAAAAAAAATTATAAAGTTCATATTAAAAATTCTACTGACCAAATAAATAATTTGTCTTTACAAGGTCCCAAAAGCAGAAAAATTTTAGAAAAAATAATTTTTACTCCACCTACCCAACCTTCTATATCTGAATTGGAATGGTTTAGATTTACAATATGTAGATTGGAAGAATTAAACGGAATACCATTAATTGTTTCAAGGACAGGTTATACAGGTGAACTAGGATTTGAAATTTGGTGTCATCCAATTGATGCTCCTAGTGTTTGGGATAAGATAATGGAAGCAGGAAAAGATGAAAGTTTGATACCAGCTGGTTTTGCGGCTTTAGATCTTTTAAGAATTGAAGCTGGTTTAATTTTATTTGGCAATGAATTTGATGGACAGCAAGATCCGTTTGAAGCTGGCATTGGTTTTTCTGTTCCTTTAAAATCTAAAACAGAAGATTTTATTGGAAGAGAAAATTTAATTAAAAGAAAAGAAAATCCTCAAAAAAAACTTGTAGGACTTGAGCTCGTTGGTAAAGAGATAGCAAATCATGGAGATTGCGTTCATATTGGAAGATCTCAAGTTGGTATTATAACCAGTGGATGCATTTCTCCTACTTTAAATAAAAATATAGCGTTATGCAGAATAGATGTAGGTCACTCAGAAATAGGTAATGATGTTGAAATTGGAAAGATAGATGGACATCAAAAGAGAATTCCTGCAAAAATTGTTGGATTTCCTCATTACGATCCAAAGAAAACTAAAGTAAGATCTTAATGGCTAAATCAACTAAAGATTTATTAGAGTTTTGGGAAGATCAAATGAAGCTTTCACATACATCAAGTAACTATTTTTTTAGAAAATCACCTTCTCATTATCATATGATGCTTCTAGTTATGTCAGCATTTAAGTTAAAACAAAATTTGTCTGTGGAGGAACTAAAAACTAAATTATTTAAGACCTCTAGACCAAAATCTGCATTAATAATTAATGAAGCATGTGAAAAAGGTTTTTTTTACTTAGAAAAAACTGCACAAGATCAAAGAAAAAAACATATAAAGCCAAGCACTTCGTTTATTGATGAATTTAATGACTATTTATCTACTCTTAAAAATTTAAGCTTTTAACAATAATTAAATTCTAAGTTCTATAAGTTTTTATTTCTAAATTTTATATATAAAAAAAATTATATATTTTACCCTTTTCAAAAAATACTGTTTAGATATGTCATTACCGACAAAAGCTAAAGTAGTTATCGTTGGAGGCGGAATTCACGGCCTTAGTACTGCTTGGAAACTTTCCGAAACTTATAAAAATCCAGGTGATATTGTCGTATTAGAAAAAAAAGATACTGCGGCAGGAGCTAGTGGTATTGCGTGCGGAGTTGTAAGAAATAATTATTTTCAGCCTGCAATGAGAGAATTAATGGCTCATTCAGTTTCAGTTTGGGAAAGTGATCCTAAGGCATTTAAATATAATGCAGTGGGTTATTTACAGATTTCACCAGAAGTAATGCATGCGGATGTTGCAACTATTTATGAACAACAAAAAGCAATTGGTTACGAATCTGAATTTATAGAAGGTGAAAAAGATTGCATGAAATATATGAAAGGGATGTTTGATGATTGGCAAGCACAAGGCATAACTTCTGTTCTTCATGAAAAAAAAGGTGGATACGCATTTAACAAAGATTCTATTAGAGCACTTGAAGATAAATCTACTTCAAATGGTGTAGAAGTATTGAAAGGTGTAAAAGTTACAGGTTTTAAAAGAGGAAGTAATAGTAAAGCTGTTACAGGTGTAGAAACAGACAAAGGTACGATAGAGTGCGAACAAGTTGTTGTTGGTGCAGGACCTTGGGCAAGAGATTTTTGGAATATGTTAGAGCTTCCTAAAACTGCAAATATTAAAGATAAAGATGGCAATATGCATGAAACTGATATGTGGAAATATTGGATGCTTCAAGAAGGTGTAATTGGTGTAGACCCAGATTTTTTAAAAATGAATAATGGCGAACAACCACCTGTAATACATGTAGACTCAACAGCGCCGTTATACTCAGATAAAACTAAAAAATTATTAACAGATAAAATTTGGGGAATATATTATAAGCCAGATATTGATGGTCTTGGTGTTCAAGGTGGAACCTCACCTTACATTGTTGATAAACACTTTGACCAAGTTAATGTTGATCCTTACGGTATAGAGTCACCTGAGTTTCAGACAACAGAGGCTTTTAATGATATGTGGTGTTCAGCATTGGCTCATTGTCAAAAAAGATTTGAGGGAAAGTCAGATTTATATAGAAAAGGTCCTTCTGGAGGACTTGGATGTATGACGCCAGACTCGTTTCCAATTTTTGATAGATTTTTAGAAAACGTTTACATGATAGCAGACTCTAATCATGGTTATAAAATGATAGGAGTTGGAGAGCTTGTTGCAAAAGAAATTCTTGGAACCGAGAGTGATTTATTAAAACCATTTAGATTCAACCGTTACGAGAAAGGTGAATTACACCCAACATCTAATAGTCCATTTCCTTGGAGCTAATTTATCTAAGTAGACAGATGTTTTTTTTTCAGTTAACTTTTTGGTCTAAAAATTCTTAAGGGGGAATATGACTGATCTAGAGAAACATGTTAATCAACCGGGTAGAGCTAAACTAGTTAAACAAGTTAGAGCTAAAATAAATGAACTAAAAATTGATTATATTTTTTTTCAATTCATTTCAGTAACGGGAAGAGTTGTTGGTAAAGGGATTCCTGCTGATCATTGGGAAAGAACATGCGAAAAAGGTTTTCAATTAGTTTATGGAGCAACGGCTAATTTATTCTTAGATCGTCATAATAATTATATAGGATATGGCCCTGAGGCTAAAGAATTGGTTGGAATACCTGATCCTGAAACTTTTTGTCAGTTACCTTGGGATAAAAAAGTTGCGAGAGTTTTTGTAACTTGTTTTAGAAACAGAGAGGAAAGAGAAAATCCAGGTGGTCACTTAACATCAGATTGTAGAGGTAATTTAAGAATTATTGCCAAAGAATTTAAGAAAAAACATGGTTACCAATTAAGAGTTGGAACTGAACCAGAAATGATGTGGTTAACTAGAAACGATGATGGAACTCCAACAGGTAAAGGGTTTTCTAAACCATATTGTTATCACATAGATCAGTTCGAATCTTTAAGACCTGTATTTATGAGAGTAATGGAATACGCGAGAGCTATGGGATTTGACATGATTCAAGGTGACCATGAAGATGCTCCTGGACAACTAGAATTAAACTGGATGTACGATGATGTTTTAAGAAATGCAGATAGATTATCTACTTACAGGCAAATTTGCGCTCAGGTTGCAAGAGAATTTAATTTAATTGCATGTTTCATGACAAAACCTTTTATGGGAGTATCAGCTAGTGGTTGTCATACTAATATGTCTTTATGGACAGGTGGAAAAGATAAGATAAATAAATTGGGTCATAAATCTTTACCAGGCATGGATGAAGTATTTACATATGTCGAAGGAGGAACCAACACTTTTATGCCTGATACCAAAGATGTTCAATTACCAGGTAAAGTTGGATTAAAATCTATTGGTGGAGTTATGAAACATCTGGGTGCATTAACTGCAATTGGATCATCAACAGTTAACTCATATAGAAGATTGTGGGATCAAGGTTTTTGGGCACCAGTTTATGCTGATTGGGGTTATCAAAATAGAACTTGTGGATTAAGAGTTTCAGCACCAGGAAGGTTTGAATATCGATCTGTAGACTCTATGCATAATCCATATTTAATGGGAGCAGGTTTATTAAAAGCTTTTGATGATGGAATATCGAATAAAATAGATCCAGGAAAACCCGAGTCTCGAAATATTTATGAAGCTCAGAAGGCTGGAAAAAATGTAAAAAAATTACCTTTAAGTCTTGGTGAGGCTTTAGATCGTTTAGCAGATGACAAAGTTATTCAATCCGCAATGCCAGATGAAATGTATAAAATATTTCATTGGTATAAAAACGATGAGTGGGAAAGATTTTTAGGTGCAACAACTCAATGGGATCTAGATACTTATTTGGATTGCCTACCATAAATAAATTTAGTTAAGGAGAAATATGTGCGGAATAGCTGGTCTTATTCATAGGGGAAAATCCTCTAATGTAGGAAATGAATTACAAGCAATGCTTCAGGCCTTAAAGCATAGAGGCCCTGACTCAACAGGTTATGCTCTTTATGCAGACAACGATGGTCAAAACTTTATAATGAGATTTAAAGTTGGAGAAAATGTTGGTGAAGGTAGTTCTTCTATAAATGAAGACGAGAGTGTTTATGATAAAAGAAAAGAGCTTGTTGATCAGATGTTAAAAAATCTTGGTGCAAAAGTAATAAAGGAAGAAAAATTAACTCCCTACTCTTATAGATACGAAATGCAATACGACGAGGATTTAATGGATTTTTCAAAGAAAATCGAGAGTATCGAAAGTGTTGAAATATTATCTATTGGAAAATCGCTGGAACTAATAAAAGATTTAGGAGATGCACAAGAGGTTTTAGATAGATATGATCTTGGCAAAGTGAGAGGAACTCACGCTATAGGTCACGCTAGAATGGCAACTGAGTCAGGTGTAGATATAAAATCTGCCCACCCTTTTTGGGGATATCCTTTTAGTGATGTATCTGTTGTTCACAACGGTCAATTAACTAATTATTGGAATAATAGAAGAATGCTTGAAAATAAAGGAATGAGATTTATGTCAGAGTGCGACTCTGAATTAATAGCAGTTTATTTAGCAGAAAAAATGAGAAATGGAGCAACTTTAGAAGAAGGTATGAAAGATAGTTTATCAGGATTAGATGGCGTGTTCACTTATTTTGTAGCAACAAAAGATTCTTTAGGAATGGCAAAAGATACGATGGCAGCTAAACCATTGGTTCTATACGAGTCAGATGATTTGGTAGCTATGGGATCTGAAGAGATAGCTATTAGATCAATTCTACCTCATGAAATTGATACTTATGATCCTTTTGATGGAGAGGTAAAAGTATGGCAAATATAAAAACTAACGAGAATAAAACTAAAGCACAATCAATGGGACTTCACAGTGAAGTCTTAACTGGCAAAACACAACAAAAATTTTTCAACCCAGATGAAGCAGAAAACTTTTATTATTGGGGAACTTATGATGTTGATTTTAATAAAAGAATTGATCTTGATGTAAATGATCTAGACTGCAAAGAGGCAAACAAAAAAATTGATGAGCTGATGAGTAAAGGTTATGGAACAATAGTTATAAAAAACCCGCAAGGAAAACACAGTTTAGGTGTTGGAGTGTTAAATAAATTGAATTTAATATTTGAAGGAAGTTTGGGTTACTTTGGTGTTGGTTCTATTGATGGTCCGACAGTAAGAATTAATGGCAGAGTTGGATGGTCATGTGCAGAAAATATGATGGCAGGAAAAGTAGTAATAGAAAAAAATGCTGGATCATGTTTTGGTGCAGCAGTTAGAGGTGGAGATTTAATATGTAAAGGTAGTGTTGGTGCCAGAACAGGAATTGATCAAAAAGGTGGAACAATTATTGTTGGTGGTGATGCTGGAGCATTCACTGGATTTATGATGCAAAGAGGTAGAATAATAATTTTAGGTAATGTCGGTATAAACCTTGGAGACTCTATGTACGATGGAACTATTTATGTGGGTGGAAAAATTGGATCATTTGGGAGTGATGCGATTGAGTCGCCTATGACAAAAAGTGATGTAGATTGGATTAAAAGAAAACTTAAAGTAGCAGAAATAGGCGAAGATTTTGATATTTCAAAAATGACTAAAGTAGTTGCAGGTAAAAAACTATGGAATTATGACGCTTTAGAACCAACTGAGAAAAAAGGAGCAATTTAATGGCAAAGAAAAAAAACGGAAAATCAAATGGTCATTCCAATGGGAATGGTGGAAGTGAATTCTCAAAAAGAAATAAAAGTTTACTAGGATATAACGCTATATTTACACCAGAAGTAATCGACGACATTCATATTAAAGCTCAGTTAGGAAGATACCGAATGAGAGGTATGGCTCTAATGAAAAAAATTCCTACATTTGACGATTTAGTTTTTTTACCTGGTACTCTTACAAGATTTGTAATTGAAGGTTACAGAGAAAAGTGTGAAACAAAAACTATCATTGGTCCAAGATGTGAAAACCCAGTAGAATTAGATATACCAGTTTATATTACAGGTATGAGTTTTGGAGCTTTATCGTATGAAGCAAAGACAGCACTTGCTAGAGGAGCAACTATGGCAGGTAGCGCAACATGTTCAGGTGAAGGTGGAATGATACCTGATGAAAGAAGATATTCAGAAAAATGGTACTATCAATGTATTCAATCAAGATATGGATTTAATCCTCATCATGCACAACTTGCTGATGGGATTGAAGTGTTCATTGGTCAAGGACAAAAAGTTGGAATGGGTGGTCACTTGATGGGTCAAAAAGTTACTGACCAAGTAGCAGAGATGAGATCATTACCAGCTGGTATTGATCAAAGATCTCCTGCTAGACATCCTGATTGGTTAGGACCAGATGACTTGGCTTTAAAAGTTCAAGAGCTAAGAGAGTTGACAAAAAATAAAGTTCCAATTCAATTAAAACTTGGAGCAGCAAAAGTTTATGATGATGTTCGTATGGCAGCTAAATGTGATCCAGACTCTATTTATCTAGACGGTATGGAAGGTTCAACAGGTGCTGGGCCACATATTGCGGCAGCAAATACCGGTATACCTGGAATAGCTGCAATTAGAGAAGCAAGAAGAGCAATAGATGATGTTGGAAAAACTGGAAAAGTTACTCTTATTTATGCAGGTGGAGTAAGAGATGGAGCTGATATGGCAAAAGCACTAGCTCTTGGAGCAGATGCTATCGCTATAGGTACTGGAGCTATGATTGCACTAAACTGTAATAAAGAAATTCCAGAGTCTAATTTTGAAAAAGAAATGGGAGTACCAGCAGGTCATTGTTATCACTGTCATACTGGTCGTTGCCCAGTTGGTGTTGCTACTCAAGATCCTAAATTAAGAAAAAGACTAAACCCTGATGAGGCAGCTCTTAGAGTATATAATTACTTACATACTATGACACTAGAAGCTCAATTATTAGCTAGAGCTTGTGGTAAAACTAATATCCATTCATTAGAGCCTGAAGATATGGCTGCTTTAACAATGGAAGCTTCTGCTTTAGCAAAAGTACCTCTTTCTGGTACAAATCATACAGTAGGAGTTGACGATTTTCATAAAATATAATTATGCCAAAGAAAAAAAGTAAAAAATCTAACAAAAAAACAGTTAAAGGTCAGTTAGGGAAAAAGAAAGAGACTGCTCGAGAAAAGATGATAGGTCAAACTATTGGCTATAGGTATGACGTTAATTTATTACCAGACTATTCTAGAATAACCCCATTCCTTAAAAAATATATTGAAGCAATGGGTTGGGATGATTTGAATTGGTTGGAAGATGTTCATATGGGTTACGAGGAAGATAGACCTGCAGTTTTTGATAGAAATGCAAATGGTTGGGTTACTATTCCAAAAAAAATTAAATTACCAAATAACCAACAAGATAGAGACATGATAGCAAGAGAACTACTAGTAAAATTTCAAATGTCTCCTAATCATCCTCTAGTAGATTTAAAAAAAGCATATCGAAAATTTTAGAATCATCAACAATTTATATATACTAATAGTTGTAGACTAATAAATTAACCACGTGTTAATTGTTTTATTTAATATTGATCAAATTAATCCAAATAATAGTATTTACATAATTTGTTTAAACAATTGGAGGTTAAATGACTGACGAACTAGGTGCATTGACAACCATATTTACAGAATTTTACTATTGGATAACAGTAGTGCTTATGTTTTTAATCCATGTAGGATTCTGTATGTATGAAGTTGGAGCTTCCCGATACAAACATCATCAACACACATTAATGAAAAACACGATGCTTATACCTTTGGTAACAGTAACTTGGTTTTTATTTGGATGGTGGATCTATTGGGCTTTTCCAACAGGACCGGGTCTTGCACCATCAATAATGACAGAGAGTACAGCTTTAATTACGGATGACTCAGCTTTTAGTGCTAAGTGGTATTTACCAACTAGCGATCTTATGGCAGTAAATTTGGGTGATCATATAAGTGGGGTATTTTGGGCTGCATTCTTATTATTCTCATGGACAGCTGCTTCGATAGTATCAGGTGCAGTGATTGAAAGAATTACAACTTTTGCTTTTGGAATTCTTGCAATTGCGATCGGATCTGTATTTTGGAGTATAGATGCTGCATGGGGATGGCACTTTGACGGATGGATGTTAAAAATACTTGGATATCATGATGCTTACGCCTCGGGGGTAATTCACGCAATTGCTGGTGGGTTTGCTTTAGGTGTTCTTGCAGTTTTGGGTCCAAGAATTGGAAAATTTTCACCAAGTGGCGAACCTAGAAACATCGGACCAAGAAATCCTTGGTTAGTAACTGTTGGATTATTTTTAATTTATACAGGTTTTTGGGGTTTTTACGCAGCTTGTAATATTCCAATTTATGACTTGGGACCAGAATACGGTATGGAAGGTGTAACTTACTTTACCGCAACTAACATCTATGTAACCCCAACAACACTTAGTGGTATTACCATGAACTTCTTGATGTCGCTGTCTGGAGGATTGTTAGCAGGATATGTTATATCCAAAGGCGATCCATTCTGGACTTATTCTAGTGGTCTAGCTGGAATAATATGTGCTTCAGCAGGAAATGACTTATATCATCCAATTCAAGCATTAATAATTGGAATGATAGGTGTAGTTATAGCTTACAAAATGCATTACTGGGTTGAACGTAAGTTCAAAATTGATGATGCAGTTGGTGCTGTAGCGGTACATGGTTATGCTGGTTTTGTAGGACTTGTAATATGTGGGTTTGTACTAAATGGATACCCTTCTTCAGGATATAGCGTTGGTGCTATGTGGGATGGAAGCAATTATGCAGCCATCAATCCTTTAGGAATGTTTATTGGTGCTATAATCATGTTCTTTGTTCTGGGAATGATACCAGGTTATATCATTGCTAAAGTGTTAAATGGAATGGGCAAACTTAGAATCCCTAGGGAAGTTGAGTTAGCTGGTTTGGACTACGAAATAATGGAGGAGGCAAAAGAAGATGAAAAAATTGTTGCTTCTTCAAGTAGTTAAAGGAGGATAATATGGCTACAGTATCTAATTGGATAGATCATCTGAATAAGCCTGCAGAAGAAGTTGCGGGTGCAGTTTATCCAGGAGTAGGATCAGAAGGTATATTGGTTCTCGTACTTTTTGTTATTTGGATCGGTTGGACTGTTGTAAGTTCTAAGCAGGAAAGTGATAAGCTTTCAAAACTTGCAAGAAGAAAACCAAGTTCAAATGCATGGAAAAGTAATGTCACCGATGGATAAATAAAAAATAATAAGGGCGCATGGATTTAAATGCGCCCTTAAAGTTAAGTATGGAAGAAAATAAAAAAGATTTAAACAAAACACCAAGCAAAATGGCTAGATTAGCGTGGCCAAA
>CABXYN010000018.1 GCA_902516395.1 uncultured Pelagibacteraceae bacterium
AAGAACTAGTAGGTATTGAAGATTTGGATTTATGGTTTACTTACTTAAGATATTTCAAAAGTTCAATTTATTATGAAAAAAAACCTTTAGTTAACATAAGACGAAGACAACATAGTCTGCATTCTAACTATAATCACCAGACAATAAAATCTATCAATATGATAAGTAAAATATATTTAAATAAAAAAAGTTTTATAAATATTTATATTTTTTTAATAAGCATTGCTTATAAAGCTATAAGACCCTTAATTAAAAAAATATTTAATTTTTTTAAAATAAACTTTAGTCAATTAATTTTAATATTTATTTTTATTTTATATTTCATTTTCTACTCACCTTTTTTTAAATTTGTAGGTAAAAAACTTTTAGTTGAAAATTTTACTGAAAAAAAAATAAATACAATCGTTGTTTATTCAGGGCCTGGATATGAAACCTATGTAAATGAGGGTTATAAATTAAGATATAAAGATTTAACTGATATTTATAATATAAATCCAAGTGCTGAATTTTATATACTTGGGCGAATACAAGTTATCCCAGAGCAAAAAATACTCGAGGGCTTACTTTTATCAAAAGGTGTAAATCAACAAAATATCAATATTATTTACGATGATCTTGGTAGTTCTGCTAATAACTTAGAAAACCTATTTAATATTTTAAAAGAAAAAGAAATTAATGAAATTTTAATTGTTACTGCTCCCTATTTTTCAAAAAGAACGAGTCTATTGTGGAAAAAATATAACAATACTATAGGTATGTTTTTTTATAAAACTATTGATTGGCCAAGTGATGATTTTAGTATCTTTGAAAAATTTAATTATAAAAAAACAATTTTATATGAATATTTATCTATAGTGTATAACTTCCTAAAGAAAAATTTTTAAATAGTTATATATGAAATTAGTAATTTTAGCAGGTGGCTTAGGAACAAGATTATCAGAGGAAACAAAAAAAGTTCCAAAACCAATGGTTAAAATAGGAAAAATACCTATAATTCAACATATAATAAACTATTATTTAAAATTCCAAATTACTGATATTATTGTTTGTGGTGGTTATAAAAAAGAAATTTTAAAAAAATATTTTAAAGAAAATCCCAATATAAAGGTAGTTGATACTGGAAAAAATACTCAATCTGGATCAAGACTTTTAAAAATAAAAAAATATTTAAGAAATGAAAAAAATTTCTTTATGACTTATGGTGATGGTCTGTCAAATATTGATATAAAAAGACTTTATAATTTTCATATAAAACATTCCAAGATAGCAACACTTAGTGCTGTAAGACCTTTGCCAAGGTTTGGCCACCTAACAATTAAAAAAAATAAAGTTATTAAGTTTAAGGAAAAAGATATACTTTCTGAGGGGTGGATAAATGGGGGTTTTTTTGTATTAAATAAAAAAGTATTTAATTTTATAAATCATCCAGATAATTGTATCTTTGAAAGAGAACCTCTGGTTAAATTATCAAATAAAAAAGAATTAATGGCTTACAAACATTCTAATTTTTGGCATCCCATGGATACTTTAAGGGACAAAAATTATTTAAATGAATTATATAGAAAAAAGGAAGCACCATGGGTTTGAGGAAAATTTCATATGGTAAAAATGTTTATGATGGAAAAGAGATAAAAGCTGTTTTAAAAACTTTAAAAAATTCAACACAGATGGGAAAAAGTGTAGAGGCTTTTGAAAAAATAAATGCCAATTATTTTTCAAAAAAATATGCTTTAATGGTAAATTCAGGAACATCTGCATTAATTTTAGCAATAAAAGTTTTAAATTTTCCAAAAGGAAGTGAAATAATTACTCCAGGATTAAATTTTGGTACTGCTGTATCGTCAATAATTCTTAATGGACATAATCCAATATTTGTTGATGTAAATTTAAAAACACTTCAAATTGATTGTGATAAAATCGAAAAAAAAATATCTAGAAAAACAAAAGCTTTATTAATTCCAAACCTAATAGGAAATATACCTGATTGGCCAAAATTAAAAAAGATAGCAAACAAACATAAATTGAAATTAATTGAAGACTCTGCAGATACATTAGGCGCAAAGATTGGAAAAAAAACAACTGGCAGTTTTAGTGATGTTTCTATAACAAGTTTTTATGGATCACACATAATAAGTTGTGCGGGAAACGGAGGAATGTTTCTTACAAATGACAAGAAAGAATATTTACGTGCAAAAGTTTTAAGAAGTTGGGGTAGAGCATCTACTTTGATTAAAGATTCTGAAAATATAAATAAAAGACTAAATATCAAACTTAAAGGTTTTGAATTTGATAGAAAATTTGTTTTCCAAGAAATTGGATATAATTTTGAACCTTCAGAAATAGGTGCATCCTTTGGATTAGAACAAATTAAAAAATTTAATAGATTTTCAAAAATTAGACTGAAAAATTTTAATTTACACAAACTATATTTTAACCAAATTAAAAACTTTTTTATCGTCCCAGATATAATTAAAAATGTAAAAACGAATTTTCTTGCATATCCAATTATAATTAAAAAAAATAAGATTTTTAAACGTAAAGATCTACAAGTTTATCTCGAAAATAAAAAAATTCAGACTAGACCAATTTTTAGCGGAAATATTTTAAGACATCCAGCTTTTAACTATCTTTCTTCGAAAAAAAATAAAATATCAGAATTAAAAAATTCAGATTATATAATGAAGCATGGTATTCTTATTGGGTGTCATCAAGGCTTAAAACTTCAAGATATTAAATTTATCCACAAATCTATTAATGAATTTTTGATTAAGCTCAATGTCAGATAATTCTTTTTCAATAGTCTGTTGTTATTATAACGAATTAAAATTATTAAAAAAAAAACTTAAAACCTTTTTAGATGAATTAAAAAAAATCAAATTTGACTACGAAGTAATAATTTGTGATAATAACTCAGAAGATGGTACAAAAGAATATTTGTTGGAGACAAAAAATTTTTCATCAGAAAAAGTAAGATACATTTTTAATAAAAAAAATCTTGGCAAAGGCGGTTCTATAAAAGAAGCAATTAAATATTCAGAAAAAAAATATATTGTAATATTTGATATTGATGAATATTTTTTAGATGACCTAATTAATGGATTAATAATTTTAAATTCAAAACCATCAATAGATTTTTTAATAGGTAATAGAATTAATCTTAAAAATAAATTTATATATAGGAAAAATTTTTATGGAGTTATTGTTTTATCAAAGTTATTTAATTTCCTTTTTAATCAAAATTTAAAAGATACAGCTTGTGCAACAAAAATATTTAAAAAAGAAATTTATAGTGATTATAATTTCTCAACAAACGATTTTGATTTTGAATTTGAGGTTTTAGCTAAGTTTGCTAAAAATAACTATAAAATTTATGAATACGATATTGATTATAAACCAAGAACTTTTAATGAAGGAAAGAAACTAAGAGCATTCAAAGATGGCTCAATGATTGCAAAAACAATTTTAAAATCATATTTTTAACTTATGAAAAATATTCTAGTTACTGGAGGTCTTGGTATTCTGGGAAGATCTATTTCTATTAAACTTTCTAAAAATTCTAGATATAAAATTTACATTCTAGACAAGGATAATTCTAAAAAAAAAATTAAAACTTTAATATTCAAAAGTAATGTTAAAATTATAATTGGAGACTTCACACATAAAAAAGTAATTTCAAAGATTATTAAAGATTACAATATCAATGATGTTATACATTTAGGTGCAACGACCCAAGTTTTGGAGGCTTTCAACAAGCCTGATCTGACATATAAAAATAATTTATTTGGAACTATTAATATTTTAGAATGTATTAGAAAATCAAAAAAAAATATAAATTTAATATATAGTTCATCGGATAAAGCATATGGAGAACTAAAAAAAAAAGAATATTTTGAAAATTTTCCTTTAAAAGGTGACTTTACATATGATGTTTCAAAGTCTTCCTCAGATTTAATCGCACAAAGTTATGCAAAAACTTATAAAATTTCAGTTGGCATTATAAGATCTGGAAATATTTATGGACCTGGTGATTTTAATATGGATAGGCTAATCCCACACGTTATTATTTCTTGTCTAAAAAATAAAAAACCTATTCTTAGATCAAATGGAAAATTGATAAGAGATTATATATACGTCGAAGATGTTGCTAAAGCTTATATATCTCTTATGCAATATATGAATAAATCAGAAGAAAAACTAAAAATTTATAACGTAGGTTCCAAAGAAAATTTAATGGTTATAGATTTAGTTAATATCATCTTAAATATACTCAATAAAAATAATTTAAAACCAAAAATAAAAAATATTTCAACAGTAGAAATTAAAAAACAAAAGCTTAACTATAGAAAAATAAAAAAGGATTTAAACTGGGAACCAAAAGTAAATATATATGATGGTATAAAAGAAACTGTTAAATGGTATAAAAAATATTTAAAATTATTTAATCTTTAATTGTAAATGTATAAATTTTTGAGGCTTTCTCTTTATATTCTGAGAATAATCCACCAGTTGATATTATCGTAATATACTGTTTTCCATTGATTGAATAAATTATTGGAGGTGCAGAGCCAGCGGCGTCCATTTTATATTCCCAAACAATTTCTCCATTTTTTTTATCGATACCATAAACATATCCATCATTTGTACCTGTAGTAAATAATATGCCACCTTCAGACAAAGCTAAACCCCCATAACTTGGAGTCCCAATAAGTTTGGGTTTCTCCCTATTAATTTCATAACCTGTTTTTGATTTCCACAAAATATTCCCTTCATATAAATTATGCGCTATTATTTCTCCCCAGGGTTTATTTGAGGCTGGATTATTATCAGTATCTAAATGTTTATACCAAAAGTATCTTAGAAAAATTTCCTTATCATTGAGTAATTCTTTGTCCCAAGTCACCATCAATGATTTAATATTTTTTAATTCCTCTTTTTTAATATTTAAATTCTTGTGCAATGATAAGAAATTATTATATTCGTAAATTTCATTAATTAAATTTTTTTCTAATGACAGTGAATGTCCAATAATACCTGGAATATAATCATTTAAAATTTCAACATTTTTTTTGCTTTCTGGATCAAAAGTACCGTTTCTAAATTTTCCATGACATGAAGAGCAAAGATTATTATATGTTTTATAAAAATTTGTATTTTGAATTGGTAAACTTTTGCTTAATGTTCTTCCCTCAACTTTTAATATCCAAGGAACGTTTATACTAGGAGTAAATAGAATATTATTTATAGGATCGTAAGCTGAACCCATCCAAGTCGCACCACCATGTAAACCAAAGATGATTAATTTTTTACCAAGCCTTGGAGTTTCAAACCAACCATATGCCGCATTTCTGAGAGTTTTTTTAATATGTTTTAAATTTTCTTGATTGGAACTATCAAAATTTTTAGATGAGTATTCAACATTAATAAGTTTTTCAGGAATTAAATTATTCCTTTGGTAAGGTGATGCTTTTTCACCTGGAATAAATGATATTGGTGCCTTCTTAAATGTTAAATCGAACAAAGATTTACCCTCATTTCTTTCGAGTAAATAAATATTTCCTGTTTTTGTTGTAATAATTACCACCTCTAAATATTTATCATCATATTTGATATCAGCTATAATTGGTGGTGCAGCAATATCAAAATCCCATAAGTCATGAAATACATCTTGAAATTTCCAAATTATCTCAAAACTATTTAGATCTACGGCGATAACTGAGTTTGCATTTTTATTATCTCCTGGCCTGTCAATTCCAACTAAAGCTGGCCTCGGATTTCCAGTAACAATATATAAATAACCTTTTTCATCGTCAAAAGCATTTCCAGACCATGGAGAACCCCCTCTAAGGAAAGATTTTTTTTTGGGATGAATACTTTTTCTTTGGATAATTTTTCCTGATTTTTTATCGATTGAAATAATTTTACTAGATGAACTAACTACGTAGACTCTATCTTTATATATTATTGGAGGTGATTTAAAATTTAAATTATAAATAATTCCATTATTGCCAAACTCTGGTACTAAAATACCGTTATTAGCATCAACTTTTGTTAAAGCTCCACCAGAATTAAAATATATATATGAGTTTTCTCCTTCAGTTTCTAAAACGAAACCTCGTCGTGAGGGGTTTAATATACTTTGTTTTTCCCATAAAAGAGATCCATTTTTTGCATTAATGGCAATTAATTTTCTATCTGCAGAAATAAAATAAATTTTCTCATTATGGTAAATTGGATTTGCTTCTACATTATCCTTCCATTTTTGATTAATATTTTCATTTTTTATACTTGCGTACTCCCATACTAAACTAAGCTTGTTAATATTTGATACACTAATATTTTGAGTTGAATTATTGTATTTTAAATTTCTGTAACCCCCATGAGATCTTTTCCATGTATCAAATTCTTTTGAAACATTTTTCTTCTCTTTTAGATATTTTTCAAGATTATTATTAATACCATCAACTTTATCAGGTATTGTAGACTTACTATTTTTATGAAAATCTTTATCAAAGTATTTGTTTTCTAAAAACGAATAACTTTTTTGAATTTGTTTTTTATCATATCTCCTAATTATTAATTCAAATGGAGAATTGGAGATAAAATTTTTAAATTTAGTTTTTATAAAGTTTTTTGAGTTTTTAGTACATGAATAATATAAATATTTCATGTTATAATTTTTTTGCAAGTTGTATGAATTTGATAATCCACAACTTTTTTCAAAAACTATAATTAAAGCTAATACTAAAATAAATAAAGTTCCTAAAACTAATGTAATAAATTTTTTATTCATATTAACTTACTTTTTAATTATCATTCTACAAGTATAGTCAATATAATTTAATAAAAGTTCATCATTTTGAAAATATTCATCAACAGCTTTTCTTGATCCCTGCCAGTGACCATAATCATCAACAATTAAAATTCCATTTTTAACTAATCGTGGATATAAAACTTCTAATTCTTTTTTTGTTGATTCATAAAAATCAGTATCTAGTCTAAGAACAGAAATTTTTTTTGGCAAGTTTTCTTCAATATTTAATGTATTTTCAACAGGTCCTTTTATTAACTTATATTTATTAGAGGTTGTATTTTTAGATATGTTTCTTTTAACTTCTTCAATAGATGAATAACACCAAATATTATCAATATTTTCAATCTTTTTACTTTCTTGAAGTTTTAAATCTGCTGAATTTTTATTTAAATCATAATCGTATTTACTTGGCTCAGTCATTCCATCAAATGTATCAAATCCATAAATATTTTTATTCAATCCATAATAATCATTTAATAAAAGAGATAGAATTAAATTACCTCCCATCCAAACTCCACATTCAACTATATCGCCTTCTAATTTATCAATTTTTACTTTTTTTATTGCTTGAGCAAGTGAGTACATTCTTATTTTTGTTCCCATTGAATAATTTTTTGAGATTTCAATAAATTCTATAATTTTTTTTTCAGCTTCAACAACTGGAAATTTGTCTAATGGGTAAATAATTTTCGATATGTCATAACCGATATTATTTAAAATTTTTTTTATTAGCTTTTTCATAATATTTGGTTATGAAATAAATTATATTATAATCTATTTTATTAAATAATAAATATATTTAAGAATAAATGATACTAAAGTTAAATAATTTCAAATTAAGCTTAATTATTTTTTCTTCTTTTTTTTTTACCAGATATATTTTCTTATTTCTTAACGGTGCTGATAATTTTGAACTTCAGCCAGATTCTTATTGGTATTCAGAACAAAGTGAAGAAGTTCTAAAAGGAAATTTTAATCTTTTAAGACCTTTATTCATTACATCTCCATTCTTTACATACCTTCAGTCGATTATAAAATTTATATTTGGTGAATATTGGATGATTTCATTGGAATTTTTTCAAGTATTTATAGCTTCTGTTTCTGGCGTTTTCTTTTTTTATCTATCAAATAATCTTTTTGCAAATATAAAAATTTCAACCATTTCTACTTTTATATTTTGTTTCTATCCTTTTACAATCTGGTTTGTGGGTACGTTCACCCAAGATATATGGTTTCAATCTTTTTTAATAATATTTTTTTATTATTTTACTAAATACTTAAACAATAAAGACAGAAAAAATTTAATTATTTCTGCAATTTTATTTTCATTAACATTTCTTACTAAATCTCATATACTAATTTATTCATTATTTATCCCAATTATAATTTTTTTTATAAATATAAAATCATTAAAAATAAAATTTTTACATATTATTTATTTTACAATGATTTGTTTAATTTCTACCTTGCCTTATGGAATTTATAATTTAAAAGAAAATGGTGTTTATGTCTTTAGTTCAAATGGTTTTGGTGGGTTATTTATATTAGGTCATAATGATGATGCTTATCTTAATCATGTTAAAACTCCAAAATTAGGAACGCTTGAATCGAATAGGTTAAAAAGTGTAGAATATAAAATATTTAAAGAAATAGAATATAAAATAGAAAATGCAGAAACAAAAGAAATACAAATGATATATTTTGTTGAAGGTGTTGAATGGATAAAAAAAAATAAAGAAAAATCTAAAAAATTATTGCAAACAAATCTAAAAAGATTTTTTACGCCAGGTTTAAATAAATCCTGGTATAATAATAACGTTTGGATAGTTTCGTTTTTGGTATCTTTTCCTTTTATGTTATTAGGTTATCTAGGACTTATTAAAGTTTTAATATTAAATTTTAGACAATATAGCTGGATACTTTATTTAATTGTAACTATGCTTTTATTTAGTTTAATATTTTATTTCCAAGGAAGATTTAGGATCATAACTCTTGATCCTATATTTATTTTATTATGTGTATATTCAATTAATGATCTTTTTTTAAAAAAAATTAAATTTAATGATAAAATTTGATAATTATCTAGATTTATTTTTACGATTAGGTTTTTTATTTTTACCAATTGGGCTTATTGCAGGACCAGCGATACCAGATTTTATAATTATTCTGAGTTCAATAATTTTTATTTTCAAATTAAATAAAAAATATTTAACAGAATATAAGTTAATAATTAGTTTTTTTTTAATTTTTTATACTTTTAATATTTTTTCGTCTTTGTTGTCCGACAATGTGTTATTTTCACTAAAATCCTCAATTTTTTATATAAGATTTTTTATTTATGTTTTTGTAATATCTTACATTGTTGAAAAAACACCAGGTATTATTAAACAATTACTTTACGTTTTAAGTATAATACTCACATTATTACTCATTGATACTTTGATACAATTTATAATCGGAAAAAATATCTTTGGTTATCCAGCGGCTGATAATGGCCATAGGCTAGCTAGTTTTTTTAAAGATGAGTATATTTTAGGAAGCTATACATTAAAGATATTTCCATTAGCTTTATTTTGTTTGCAATTTTTAAACTTAAATCAAAGATTAAAAAATTACTCATCAGTTCTGATATTCGGTATTTCAGGAATTATTATTATTTTATCAGGAGATAGAGCACCCTTATATTTGTTTTTTATTTTTTGTTTATTATTTCTAATTCTAACAGACAACAAAAAATTTTATATTTTTTTTGGTAGTATTGTTTGTACCATTTTAATTTTTTTTATACTCACAAATCAACCTTTGAAGAAAAGAATAATAGACCAAACTATTATTGAATTAGGTTTGACAGAAAAAAAAGCTGGATACAATTTTGAAAAAAATGGTATATTTATTTTTTCTCCACATCATGAAAAATTAATATCTACAGGATTTAATATGTGGAAAAAAAATAAATATTTTGGTGTTGGGCCAAATAATTTTAGAAACAATTGTGAAAAAATTACATACAAAGATGGTGGTGAAATATTTAGATGTAATAATCATCCTCATAATCTTTATGTTCAACTTTTGTCTGAAACTGGAATAATTCCCTTTGTTATTTTAGTTTTACTTTTTTTTGTAATTGTATCTTATTATGTAAAATATTTCATTTTATTTAATATTAATAAAAAAAGTTCAATAGACTATTCAGAATTTATACTAATTATTTTGGCAATTATTAATCTGTGGCCTTTAACTACTAATGGAAATTTTTTTAACAATTATTTAAATTTGCAAATGATTTTAGCATTTGGTTTTTTGCTGTCTCAAAAAAAAAATTTTAAATATATTTGAAAAAAAATAAAATTGAGTTTATATACTTTTTTTAATATTATATGAAAAAATATTTAATTATAACGGGAGGAGCAGGGTTTGTAGGATCAAATTTAATTAAACATTTTTTAAAAAAAACAAATTATAATATAATTAGTATAGATAATTACAGTTCAGGATCAAAAAAAAATCATATCACAAATTCTAGAGTAGTTTATAAAAATTCAAACACAAAAAACATCTCAAAAATAATAAAAAATCCAAAAGAAATAGATGCACTATTTCATTTTGGAGAGTTTTCAAGAATTTATCAAAGTTTCGGTTCTTTTGATCAATGTATAGACTCAAATAATATAGGAACTAATTCAATTATTAGTTTTTGTCATAAATATAATATTAGACTTATTTACTCAGCAACTTCAGCAAGTTTAGGAAATAGTGGAAGGGACAAAAATTTATCTCCATATGCATTTACCAAGGCAAAGAATTTAGAGTTGTTAGAAAATTTAAAAAAATGGTTCAATTTTAAATTTGAAATAATTTATTTCTACAACGTATATGGACCTGGACAAATTGAAAAAGGTAAAATGGCTACGGTTATCGGAATATTTGAAAATCAGTTTAGGAACAATCGTTATTTGACTGTTGTTAAACCAGGCTCACAATCTAGAAGATTTACTCACATAAATGATACAATCCAAGTTTGTTATGAGGCTTGGAAAAAAAAAAAATATGCTCATTACAGCATATCAAATAAAAAAAGTTATACTATTCTAGAAACAGCTAAAATGTTCAAAAAAAAAATTAAATTTTTACCGCCAAGAAAAGGTGAAAGATATGCTTCTGCTCTAACTAATTTTTCGAGTGAAAACAAAATTAAAAAAAGATTTGGAAAGATTGAGTTGAAAGATTATATTACAAATATAGTCAATAATTAATTTTTATTTTTAATTTTTAATATTTCATCCAAACCATCATTTAAATTAAACTTTGGTTTCCAATTAATTATTTTTTTAATTTTTTTTAGATCTGGTATTTTATCTCTTACAAATAGTTTATTTTTTATAATTTGTTTTTTTTTAATTTTCTTTTTTGAATTTAGTTTCAACAGAATTTTATTTGTAATTTGATGCAAGGTAAATACTTGGTTGCCACCTATATTAAAAATTTCATTCGTTGATTTTTTATTAGATATTATTTTTAAAATTGCATCTGTTAAATCTTCAACATGAAGCCATGTGATTTTGGCATTAGGATTTTCTAAAACTATTTTATTTTCTTTTGATATTTGATCAATAATATTTGTAAAAAAATTATCTTTTTGATCTTTTCCATAAGTATTAAATATTCTTAAAATTACATAATTAAGTTTGCTTAAATGAATAGCTTTCTCACACATAAATTTACTTAATGCATAACTTTCAGTGCTTTCAGTCTCATTGTAAAATAGTATTGGTAAATTTTCATTAATTGGTTTTGTAATTTTTTCATAATTTACTATATTATTTGTTACATGTGCTGTACTTGCAAATATAAAAATAGGTTTCTTTTTTTGACCTTTATAAAAATTAATAAGATTTAAAGTTGAATTAAAATTATTTGCTATTACTTCAAGTGGATTTTTAAATTTATCACTTGGTTTAACAGTGGCTGCAAGATGTACTACGTAATCAACTTTTGGAAATTTATTCCGCTTCTTACTTAGATCCTTACTACTTTTTGAAAATACAATATGCTTCTTTTTAAGTTTTTTAATAAGATTTTTTCCAATGAAACCATTTGAGCCAGTTACAAATATTTTTTTTATCATTTTTTTATTACTTATTACGTTTTTTTATTGTTAACATAAATAATAAAAACCACTGAAATACTTGTATAATTTAAGTTTACAATCAATTTTTTTTATATATAAACCTTTTGCCTGGTGATTATTGCGAAAGGGTAATACCCGATCCCATTCCGAACTCGGAAGTCAAGCCTTTCTGCGCCGATGGTACTTTGTCTTAAGACATGGAAGAGTAGGACATTGCCAGGCTATAAAAATTATGAAAATAGCAAGCTCGTTAAAGTCTTTAAAAAAAAGAGATCTCAACTCCAAATTAGTACGAAGAAGAGGAAGAGTTTACATAATTAATAAAAAAAATCCAAAATTTAAAGCAAGACAAAAATAATCTATCAAAGTTTATGATAATTGGATCAATTTCAGAAGACAAAAATATTGAAAAAAGAGTTTCGATTACTCCCGAAATCGCGAAAAAATATATTAACCTTGGGTTTAATATTCATTTAAGTGAAAATTATGCTGAGCATTTAGGCTTTGAAAGATCTTTATATGAAGATCAAGGTGTTAAAATTTTAAATGATAAAAAAAAAATAATTGAAACTTCAGATATCATTTTGCAAATGGGTTTATTGAATGATGAGAATTTATCTCTTTTAAAACAAAATCAAATCTATATTGGAGTTTTAAATGCTAGTTCAAATAAAGAAAAACTAAGTTTATTAATAAAAAAAAACGTCAATTTTTTCTCTTTGGATCTACTGCCAAGAATTACAAGAGCTCAATCTATGGATATTCTGTCATCTCAAGCAAATCTGGCAGGTTATAAAGCTGTTGTAGAATCTTTTTCTATTTTTGAAAAAGCTATCCCAATGATGATGACTGCAGCAGGAACTATACCAGCAGCTAAAGTTTTAGTTGTAGGTGCGGGAGTTGCAGGATTACAAGCAATCGCTACTGCAAAAAGAATGGGTGCAATTGTTTTTGCAACCGACGTAAGAATGGCATCAAAAGAACAAGTTGAGAGTTTAGGTGGCAAGTTTCTTACCGTTGAAGGATCAGAGAATTTAGAGACCGAGGGTGGTTATGCAAAAGAGACAACAGATGATTTTAAAAAAAAACAAGAGCAACTACTTTCTGAGACATTAAAAAAAATCGATATAGTAATATGTACCGCATTAATTCCAGGGAAAAAAGCGCCTTTAATTATTAAAGAAAATATGATCGATCAGATGCAATCCGGATCACTAATATATGATTTAGCTGCATCTCAAGGAGGAAATGCATCTTATACTGAAGTTGATAAAATAATTGAAAAAAACGGTGTTAAAATTATAGGAGAAAAAAATATTTTAAATAAATTGCCCTCATCATCTTCTAATTTGTATGCTAAAAATATTTTCAATTTTGTGAGTAATCTATATGATAAAGAAAATAAAAAAATTAATATCAATTTAGAGGACGAAATTATTGCTAACACAATTGTAAAGTAAATTTATGGAAATAGACCCGTTTATATTTAGACTTAGTATTTTTATATTATCAATTTTTATTGGTTATTATGTAGTTTGGAGTGTTACGCCATCTTTACATACTCCATTAATGTCAGTCACAAATGCAATTTCATCTGTAATTATTGTCGGAGCTATTATTGCTGCTTTAGCCGGAGATAATGTAAATGTTTTTGATACGGCAAATATATTTGGATTTTTGGCAATTGTGCTTGCAGCGATTAATATTTTTGGAGGGTTTTTAGTCACGCAAAGGATGTTGGCAATGTATAAAAAAAAACAAAAAAATAAATAATGATTTCAGTTAACCTACTAGCCGTATTTTATCTAATTTCTGGCGTTTTGTTTATATTGGCTTTGAGAGGTCTTTCATCTCCAGAGACATCTAGACAAGGAAATTTATATGGAATTGTTGGTATGGCTTTAGCAATATGTGTAACAATATTGTCTGTTGGAAATTTTTCATCTGCCTTCATTTATTTGCTAATATTTTTAGCAATAGGTGGATCTATTGGAGCTTATATTGCATTTAAAATACCAATGACAGCAATGCCAGAATTAGTTGCTGGTTTTCATAGTTTAGTTGGTCTTGCAGCAGTATTTGTAGCTATATCAGCATTTCTAAATCCAGAGATTTTTAATTTAGGACTTCCAGGAAGTATAAAGATTGCAAGTTTAATTGAAATGTCATTAGGGGCTGCGATAGGAGCTATAACATTTACAGGATCAATAATTGCCTTCTTAAAATTAAGAGGAATAATGTCAGGTTCACCTATTGTATTTGCAGGACAACATTATTTAAATTTAATTCTAGGTATTTTATTAGTTAGTTTAATTTTTTATTTATGTAAAACACAAGTTGATATTTGGTTTTGGGCCATAATAATTATTTCACTTGTAGTTGGTGTATTGCTTATTATTCCAATAGGTGGTGCAGATATGCCTGTAGTTATTTCAATGCTAAATTCTTATTCTGGATGGGCAGCAGCAGGAATTGGATTTACTTTAGAAAATACAGCTTTAATAATTACGGGAGCTTTAGTAGGCTCTTCTGGTGCTATTCTCTCATATATTATGTGTAAAGGTATGAATAGGTCATTCTTTAATGTTATATTAGGTGGATGGGGCGCTAATGATCAATCGTCAAATTCTTCATCCTCAAAAGAGCAGAAGCCAGTAAAAAATGGTAATGCTGATGATGCAGCATTTTTAATGAAAAATGCATCATCTGTAATAATTGTACCTGGCTATGGTATGGCAGTAGCTCAAGCACAACATGCATTGAGAGAAATGGTAGATGCTTTAAAAAAAAATGGTGTCAAAGTTTCATATGCAATTCATCCAGTAGCAGGGAGAATGCCGGGGCATATGAATGTTTTACTTGCGGAGGCAAATGTTCCTTATGATGAAGTTTTTGAATTAGAGGAGATAAATAATGATTTTGCAAATTGTGATGTAGCTTACGTAATAGGTGCAAACGATGTAACCAATCCAGTTGCCAAATCTGATCCACAAAGTCCAATATATGGAATGCCAGTTTTAGATGTAGAGAAAAGTAAGTCAGTTTTATTCGTAAAAAGAAGCTTATCTCCAGGATATGCAGGAATAGACAATGATCTATTTTATAGAGATAATACATTGATGTTATTTGCAGATGCAAAAAAAATGACAGAAGAAATTGTAAAAAGTTTATAAAGTGACAGAAATTTTTTGTGATATAGCTGATAAAAATCTAATTAAAAAATTTAATAAAAAAAAAATTGTTAAAGGTTTCACTACCAATCCAAGTTTAATGAGAAAAGCTGGAGCAAAAGATTATAAAACTTATAGCCAAAAACTATTAAAAATTACAAAAAAACCAGTTTCATGTGAAGTTTTTTCAGATGATGAAAAAAATATGATTTTACAAGGTATTGAAATTAGTAAATGGGGGAAAAACGTATTTGTTAAAGTGCCCGTATGTAATTCAAAAGGAAAATTTATGGGCAAAGTTATATCCACTTTAAATAATAAAAAGATAAATTTGAATATTACAGCAGTGTACACTCATAAACAAACTCAACAAATCTTAAGAGTTATTAATAATAAATCTAAAATAATAATTTCAATGTTTGCAGGAAGAATGGCAGATGCTGGTAAAGATCCAATTCCTGAGATAAAAAAAAGTATAAATTTTAAGAAAAATTTTAAAAACGTAAAAATTTTATGGGCCAGCACTAGAGAGCCATATAATTTTCTCCAAGCTAAAAAAATTAAATGCGATATAATTACAGTGCCACCAGGTATAATTGAAAAAATTGAAAAGTTTGGAAAATCTTTTAATAAATTAACTACAGATACAGTTAAAGGTTTTTTGGTTGATTCAAAAAAATCAAATTTTAAAATCTAAAATTTGGTTGCGGGGGACGGATTTGAACCGCCGACCTCAAGGTTATGAGCCTTGCGAGCTACCAGGCTGCTCCACCCCGCGATAATTAAATTCTATTTTTAAGTTTATTTAGTTTCTTAACTCTTTTTATATTTTCTTGCAGAATTCTTTTCTTTTTTTCTGAGGGTTTTTCATAAGTGTTTTTAAGTTTTATAATTTTAAAAAAACCATCCCTTTGAAGTTTCCTTTTTAAAACTCTCAAAGCTTGTTCAATATTGTTATCTTTAACCTCTATTTTAATAACTACCTCCAAAAAAGGCATTAGTTAGCACTTTATATTTTATTTGTCTATTATATTTCATATTTTTATTGTGATATTTGTGATTTTTCTTTTTCCTTTTTCTCTCTTTTTATTCTTCTTTCAGCTTTTTCTATGGCTTGCACTAGATCTTTTTGAGAAAATAATCCCATTGCAACAGGATCTTTTGGATTTAAATTATTATAATTCCAATAACTTTTATTTCTTATAGTTGTTGCAGAATTTTTAGTAATTCCCACTAGTTTTGCAATTTGAGAATCCTTTAAATTTGAATGTTGTTTAATTAACCATAAAGCTGAGTCAGGTTTATCTTGACGTTTTGATAAAGGAATATATTTCTTTGATTTCTTTTCTCCCCCCTCTATTTCTATTTCATTAGAATTTAGATTTAGTTCTCTATTGGGGTCTTTAGACGATAAATTTATTTCTTCCTTAGTTAGTTGTCTGGCAATAATCGGGTTATATCCCACTATACCTTTTGCAACTTCTCCATCAGCTATACCTTGAATTTCTACTTCATGTAATTTACAAAAGTTGGCAATTTGTTTAAAAGTTAATGAAGTATTTTCAACTAACCAAACAGCTGTAGCCATAGGCATAAGAGGTGCATTGCTCATTAATTATTCTCTGATCTAAAATTCTGGAACTTCTTATTAAATTTACTAACCCTTCCTTTATCAAGTATTCTCTGTTTTCCACCTGTCCAAGCCGAGTGTGATTTTGGATCTATTTCAAGCTTTAAAGTTTCTCCCTCTGATCCCCATGTCGATTTAGTCTCAAAACTACTACCATCAGTCATTTCAACTTTTATTTTATGATAATTAGGATGTAGGTTTTTTTTCATAGGCGGTCTTATAACAAAAAGTTAAATAAAAACAATTAAAAGTTATGTAATATTTCAATCATTTTTGAATAAATACTACTACTCGCAGCCCTTATATCTATACTATTTTCTTTATATTCGCGAAAATCATTTATAGTTCCACCAGCCTCTTTAACAATTAGAATACCTGCAGCAATATCCCATAAATTGATGTTATTGTGAAAAAAACCATCCAACCTTCCTGAACCAACGTAGGCCAAATCAAGGGCCGCACATCCTGTGCTACGCATATTTAAACTTGGAAATATTAATTTTAAACCATTCTGGTCTGACGAAAATAAACAATCTTCAATTTCACTTTTTTTAGATACTCTAATTCTGTGGTTATTGAAATATGCTCCATTATCCTTCTCAGCGAAAAATATTTCATTTTTTATTGGATCATGTATAAGTGCAGATTTTATTTCATTGTCTATTTGAAGTGCTACTGAAATTGCGAAGTGTGGTATCCCATGTAAAAAATTTGTTGTTCCATCAATTGGATCAATAATCCAAACTTTTTCTTTATCGTTATTATCAATCCTACCACTTTCCTCAGTTAGAAAAGAATAATTTTTTTTTGCTTTAGTTAATTCCTGAATGAGAATTTCTTCAACTCTTTTATCAGTCTTTGTTACAAAATCTCTTGGTCCTTTTTTTGCCACTTGTAAATTCTCAACTTCCCCAAAGTCTCTAATAATCACTTTAGATGCTTTTTCGCAGGCTTGTATCATTATATTTAAATTAGGAGAAATAGAGTTCATTGCTAAATTTTTTTTATATACTCTAATGTTCTAGTGTCTAAAATTATTACATCCCCTGTATCTACGAATGGTGGAACTTGTATTTTAATCCCATTTTCAAGAATTGCAGGCTTGTAAGAAGATGAAACTGTTTGACCTTTAATTGCAGCATCAGTAGAAATAATTTTACTTTCAACCTGATTTGGTAAATTAACAGAAATTGGTTTTTCATTATAAAAATTTACTGAAACCTCTAGGTTTTCAGTTAAGAGTTTTCCCTTTTCTCCAATTATATTTTTGTTAATTTCTACTTGCGCAAATGTTTTAGGGTCCATAAAAAAATAATTGTTTTCATCTGAGTAAAGATAATTGAAATTTGTTTCTTCGAGTACAGCCTTTTCAACTGGTTCACTTGATCTAAATCTCTCATTTAATTTTGTACTTTTGCCTACACTTTTCATTTCAACTTGCGCAAATGCTCCACCTTTTCCTGGTTTTACATGTTGAGTTTTAAGAACTTGCCATAAATCATTTTTATACTCTAGAAGCATTCCAACTCTGATTTCACCTGCATTAATTTTCATTTAAATATCTTTATCGCTTCCTCTGGTTTATATTTTTTATTATTCCAAATGTAGCCAGAAATAGCTAAAAAATTTGCTTTATTCAATAATAGATTTTTATAATTACTAGAATTTATACCTCCAATAGCAATCAAAGGTATATTGTTAAATTTTTTGACCTTCTTTAAAATTTTAGTTGTAGCACGAAATTTCGCTTTCTTTGTTTTTGATGAATAAAAAGCACCAAAAGCAATATAGTTTGCATTTGATTTGATTGCTCTTTTTGCTAGTCTAATTGAATTATGACAAGTAATGCCTATAATTTTATTTCCAATAATAGTTCGGGCTTCATTTATACTCATATCTTTTTGTCCTAGATGACAACCATCCGCATTAAGTTTTTTTGCCAACCAAGGTTCGTCATTTATTATAAATTTTACTTTGTTTGATCTGCATATTTTTTTGATTTTTCCTCCAATTAAAATTTTTTGCCTTAATGAATATTTTTTCAACCTCATCTGAAAGAAACCTACTTTATTTGTATTTAAAACTAATTTCAGTTGCTTATAGAAACCATTATTTATTTTATTTGGAGAAATAAGATAAATGAATTTTCTTTTACTTACTTTCAAGTTCCTGAGACCATTTTCCTTGAGCAGCCAAGGTACACATTTTTGCTCTATGATTAAAAGTATTTTGAGTTGCTTTTATATCTTTAATATTCTTTGACCATACTTTAAGAGCACTCTGTTGTAGAGCTCTACCGTAAGAGTAAGTCATAATAAATTTAGTTTTATTATTTTTACTTATTAAATTTAAATTTTCTGTTGCCTCTATTTCTGATTGACCTCCAGATAGAAAAGCAATTCCAGGCACTTCATTTGGGACTGACTCTTTAAGACATTGAAGTGTTTTTTGAGAAACCTCCTCGTTAGAAATTTTATATTTTGACTGGTTACCAGCTAGTATCATGTTGGGTTTTAAAATAATTCCAGTAAGATCAACTTTATGCAATATTAATTCATCAAAACACTTTTTAATCACCTCAGATGTCTTTCTAAAGCAAGTGTCAGCAGAATGATCTCCATCCATCAATACTTCAGGCTCAACTATTGGAACCATTCTACATTCTTGGACCGTTGCAGCATAACGTGCAAGTGCGTGAGCATTACAATTAATTGCTAGCTTGCTTGGATATTTCTCACTTATGCTATAAACAGCTCTCCACTTTGTAAATCGTGCCCCAAGCATATAATATTTTTTTAATCTTTCTCTAAGTCCATCTAAGCCCTCAGTTATTTTTTCTTCATTTGAGTTTGCCAAATTTTTAGCACCAGTATCAACTTTGATACCAGTCACCGCACCTGAAGAAGAAATTAATTCAGGTATTGATTTTGCAAAACTTGTCGTTTGTTTTATTGTTTCATCATAAAGAATTACACCACCTATGCATTCTTTCATACTTTCAGATGACAAGATTGTTTCTCTGAATAAAAGTCTATTTTCTGGTGTTGAGAGAACATTTACTGCCTCAAGTCTTTTCGTCATAGTTCCATTACTTTCATCTGCTGCTAGAATTCCCTTGCCATTTGAAATTATTTTTAATGCAATTTTATTTAGTTCTGACATATCAATCTAAAGCGGTTATACCAGGTAGCTTTTTCCCTTCAAGATATTCTAAAAAAGCTCCACCTGCAGTTGAAACAAAATTAAAATTTTTAACAATCTTTAAGTTATTTAAAAACGAAACAGTATCTCCGCCACCCACAACAGAAAAAATTTTATTTGATTTATTATTTTCAATTATTTTTTCTGCTATTTTAATACTTCCATAAGCAAAATTTGGATTTTCAAAATATCCAGCAGGCCCGTTCCACAAAATTGTTTTACTATTATCTATTATATCTGTTATTTTATTTACTGTTTTTGGACCAATGTCTAAAATGATATCATCATACAAGACTTCATTTAATTCTTTATTTTTAGATAATCCATTTAAATTTTTAGATACCAGTACGTCTTCAGGACAAACTATTTTACATTTTGTATTCTTTGAAAGTGTGATTATTTCCTTTATTACTTGATTGCAATTTTTTTCTTTAATCGATTTTCCAATATTATTTCCAAAATATTCAATAAAATTATTTGCCATGCCTCCAACAATTATAATATTATCAAATTTATTCATTAAATTTTTAATAATATCTATTTTCGTCGAAATTTTAGATCCTCCAATTATACATGTTATGGGTTTGGTTATTTCAGAGGTAATTTTATTAAGAGCAGCTACTTCTGAGTCAAGTTGTAAACCAGAAAAAGATGGTAAATATTTTGGAATTTGATGAATTGATGCATGTGCTCGATGAGAGCAGGAAAAAGCATCATTGACATAAATATCTCCTAAAGCAGCAATGTGTTTAGCAAATTTGTAATCATTTTTCTCCTCTTCAGCATAAAATCTTATATTTTCTAACATAAGAATTTCTTCGTCAAATTTTTCAAAGAAATCTTTATTTTTAATATTGAAAATTTTTTCTGTGATTAGTCTTACACTTGAATTTAATTTTTTTCTCAAATCTTCACTAATAGGTTTTAAAGAGAGTTCTTTTTCTATTTTACCATTTGGCCTTCCCACATGTGATAAAATTATTATTTTAGTTTTTTGTTGAATTAAAAAATTTATAGTAGGAAGAACTTTATCGATTCTTGATGTGTCACTTATCACACCATTTTTTAAAGGAACATTTAGGTCCAATCTTAATAATATTTTTTTACTATTTAGATTTTTTTCGTTAAAAATACTTCTCATCAAGAGATTTTATGCAAATTTTTTGCTATATCACACATTCTATTGGAAAAACCCCATTCATTGTCATACCAGGCTGAGATTTTACCCATGTGTGTTCCAACCACGTTTGTTAAAGAGGCATCAACAATTGCGGATGCAGAATGATGATTGAAATCAATAGAAACTAGTTTCTCGTGTGTCACCTCCAAAATTTTATTCAATTCATTTTTAGAGGCATTTTCAAATACATCGTTAATTTTTTTTATATTAATCAATTTTTTTGTGCAGAATACCAACTCCACAAGGGACACGTTCGGTATTGGTACTCTCATTGCAACACCTTCTAATTTACCTTTTAGGCTTGGAATTATTTCGCCTATTGCTTTTGATGCTCCAGTTGAAGTTGGAACTATTGATTGATTTGCAGCTCTTGCTCTTCTTGGATCTTTATGAGAGTTGTCCAAAATTCTTTGATCACTAGTAAACGCATGAATAGTAGTCATAAAACCCTTTTCAATCCCAAAATTATTATTAAGCACATTTACAATTGGAGCTAAACAATTAGTTGTACATGAAGCGGCTGATATTACTTTATCATCTTTTGATATAATTTTTTCATTTACACCAAAAACTATCGTTTTGTCGGCATTTTTACATGGAGCAGAAACGATTACTTTTTTTGCACCATTTTTGATATGTGCAAGTAATTTTTCTTTTGAATTAAATTTACCAGTACATTCAAAAACATAGTCAACATCGTATTTTTTCCATTCAATATTTTCTATTTTAGACTCTTGAGAAAATGTAATTTTATTTTTATTAATTATTAATTCGTTCTCATAAAATTTTAAATCTGCATTAAATTTTCCATGTATTGAGTCATATTTTATTAATTTGCAAGTAGCTTCTGTGTTTGATCTATTGTTTATATGTCTAATTTCTAAACTTTTGTTTTGAGTCTCAAAAATTGATCTAACCACCATACGACCAATTCTGCCCATTCCATTAATTCCAATTTTAATTGTCATTTCAAATTTTTTATAAATTTAGTTACTTTATTTGCAATCTTTGAAGATATTAATCCAAAATATTTATAGATATCTTTATAGGGAGCACTTTTCCCAAATTCATCAATTCCAAAAGTCATTCCAAAATCGCCTACATATTTTTTCCAACAGTCAGTTGATCCAGCTTCAATAGAAATTTTAAATTTACTTTCATTTAAAATTTTATTTTTATATTTTACTGATTGTAAATCAAAAAGCTCCATACACGGCACTGATATGACTTTGGAGTATATCTTATCTTTGGCTAATTTATGGCTGGTATCTATAGCCAAGTTTACTTCAGAACCACTAGCTAAAATTGTCAATTTTACTTTTTTATTTGTTCTTAAAACTTCATACGCTCCCAAAGAGCACTTGTTACTTTTTGAGTATTTAGTTCCTAGGGGCTTTAGGTTTTGTCTAGTTAAAGACAGAATACTTGGTGTTTTAAAACTTTTTAACGCATGTTCCCAACATTCAATTGTCTCTAATCTATCAGCAGGTCTGAAGATATTAAGGTTGGGTATTGACCTTAATCCAGATAATTGTTCAATAGGTTGGTGTGTTGGCCCGTCTTCACCAAGTCCAATAGAGTCGTGAGTCATTACATATATGACTTGTTGTTTCATCATTGCTGCTAATCTAATTGATGGTTTGCAATAATCTGAAAAAATTAAAAAAGTTCCACCATAAGGTATTATTTTACTATGCAAAGCTAATCCATTCATTACTCCACACATAGCGTGTTCTCTTACTCCATAATGAATATAATTTCCTTTGAAATTTCTTGGCGAAATTATTTTATGATAATTTGTTTTGGTATTATTTGACCCAGCAAGATCTGCTGATCCACCAATAAGTGTATTACTGTTCTTAACAAGAACACCTATAATTGACTCAGAGGATTTTCTTGAAGCAAGACTTTTTGCATTTTTTACCGCTATTTTTTTCTCTTTTATAACAGACTTTGCAAAATCATTTTTAAAAAATTTATTTATTTTTATTTTTTTCTTTCTATAAATTTTGTTCCATTTGTATTCAATTTTTTCTCCCTTTTTTCCAATTTCTTTCCAAATCCCCAATATATTTTTGGGAATTTGAAATGGTTTATAATTCCATCCTAATTCTTTGCGCACCAATTCAATCTCCTCAGTGCCTAACGGACTTCCGTGTGATGAAGCTTTTCCAGATTTATTTGGTGATCCATAGCCAATTTTAGTCTTACAAGAAATTACAGTTGGTTTTTTTGCATTTTGAACTTTTTTGAGAGCTCTAAATATTTCATCTTCTTTATGGCCGTTAATTTCTATGTAATCCCAACCATAACTCTCAAATCTTTTCTTATAATTATCTGAAACTGCTAAACTTGTTGGTCCATCAATAGATATGGAATTATTATCAAATAACATTATTAAATTTTTAAGTTTTAGATGTCCAGCCAAGCTCATGGCTTCATGACTTATACCTTCCATAAGACAGCCATCTCCTGCAATTACATAGGTTTTATGATTAATAATATCTTTACCAATTTTATTTTTTAAAATTTCTTCTGCCAACGCAAAACCAACAGCATTAGAAATTCCCTGACCTAAAGGTCCAGTTGTTGTTTCAATACCTGAGTTTTGAACATATTCAGGATGTCCTGCACAAATAGAGTCTATTTGTCTAAAGTTCTTAATATCTTTTAATTGAACACTTTTATAACCTGTTAAATAAAGCAAAGAGTAAAGAAGCATAGATCCGTGACCTGCAGATAAAACGAATCTATCTCTATTTACCCAACTAGGGTTTTTTGGATTAAATTTTAGAAAATATTTAAAAAGTATAGTAGATACATCAGCCATACCCATTGGCATACCAGGGTGTCCAGAATTAGCTTTTTGCACAGCATCCATTGAAAGAGCACGTATAGAGTTAGACAAGATTTTATTTATTTTTTTCAAATTTATCCTTTGTAGACTTAGGTGAATCAATTTATTAATATAGATATATATATGAATTCAATAAGTGAAAAAGAAAAAAAACTATTAGAAACTTTAGATAAATTAAAAAATCTAGAAAATATAAAACCTAACAAAATTTTAGAGTTAGAAAATCTAGCAAACCAAAAAAATCAATTAGAAATTGAAAAAAAAGAAATAGAACAAAGGTATAATTTGCTTCAGCAAGAAAATCAGACACTTAAACAGAAATTTGACGATTTTAAAAAAAAGGAAATTGAGGAAAAAAAAAAAGAAGATCAATTTTCCAAAAAAATTGATGAATTAAACCAAGAAACAGATAATTTGATGGAAGAAATTGATAAATGGCAAATGTAAATATTAAATTTAATGGAAAAGAATTTTTGCTATCATGTGAAGATGGGCAAGAAGAACACTTAGAGGAACTAGCTTTATATTTAAACGAAAAGTTCAATAATCTTAAAAACTCTCTAGGAAATATTGGAGAAAGTAAGCTTTTACTTATCACATCTATCTCAGTTTTAGATGAATATTATGAGACTAAAAAAAAGATCGAAATACAAAAAAAAGATATAAATAAAATTACTGAGAAATTTAAAGAACTTAAATCATTAGTATATAATTATAGAGATTTAAAAGAAAAAGAAATTTTTG
>CABXYN010000019.1 GCA_902516395.1 uncultured Pelagibacteraceae bacterium
GATATATTTTTCTAAAAAGTAAACATAACCCAAGTAAAAATAAAAGAATTCTTATTACGTTACATGAATTAATGCATGTAAATGGATTTGCATGGGCATGTACAAAAGGAAATAAAAATGGACATAAAACTGGAACTATAATTGGCGGCCCAGATGGAGGTGATAAATATAAGTTAGGCTCATTATATAATCATAAAGATCCTACTTGTCCTGATTTTAAAGACTCTGTCTTTCTTGACCCGACTACTAGTACACCATTTAATCCTGTATATTTGAAATGTGCGATGGCAGCAGAGGTTGGTCGAGGTATTTCTCCTGATAGTAATTATGAATGGAGAGATAGATATTCTCATAAAAAACTAAAAAAAATTAAAAAGAAACGAACTTGGTGTACCTATAATAGATACAAAGATTTCAATAACTTTTAGAAAAGAAAATCATTAATAGAGTAAATAATTAACCCCAAAATAATAAAAAAAAATATTAAAAAAGCTATTTGTTCACTAACTTTCTTGGTAACTCTAGTTTCACCCTTTTTAAATTTTCTGATTTGGAAAATACCAAATCTCATTACAGCTAAGCCACCTAAAACAAGTGCTACAGCAATAATAAATCCACTTAACATTTTTTATGGAATTAGCCAGTTTTGTTTATTATTTGTAATATCAAATCTTGCTCTTCTATGACCTTTTGCTGCAAGATAAAGCCACTCAATACCTTCAATATTACATTGTATTACTGTAAAGTTTTTATAACCTTCTTCACTTTGCTCCATCGTAAAGCCTGATTTTTCAATATCTTCACTTAAACCTGAGCTTGGTTCATCCGTTTCTGTCCCTGGTCCATTGTTTACTAGATAACATTTTCGACTTACGTGAGCAGTTTTTAACCATGATTGCTCGGTTATTTCATTTTCATGATTGACTATACAATTTACTTTGACTCGGAGTTGAATTTTTTCTTCTTTATCGTAAAATATTAGAACAGCACTTTTATTTTTTTTTAATTTTTGAATTTTGTCAGATCTTATATCGCTATGAAACTGAAGAACATTATTTGATTGGTCAGATTTTCTAAGAACAACAATTCTTCCATCAAAGTCTGACTGATCACCACAAACAAAAACTGGAATTCTAAATGGTGACGATCTGTTCGTTACAGCATCATCAAGCATTAACCAAATTTTTTTTTTTATTTCGGAAAAGTCCTCATAGTATGGGACAGTATTTGTCATTGGTTTATTTCTTTTTTTTAAGTCTAGCGATCAGACTAGAACTATCCCAACGATTTCCACCCATTTTTTGAACATCAGCATAATATTCATCAACAATTTCAGTAATTGGAACAGGTGATCCATTTCTTTTTGCTTCTTCAATTACAATTTTTAAATCTTTTCTCATCCAGTCAACAGCAAAACCATAATCAAATTTATCTTCTACCATAGTTTTATATCTATTTTCCATTTGCCAAGATTGAGCAGCACCTTTTGATATCGTTTCCATAACCTTATCAATATCTAAACCAGCATTAATTCCAAAGTTAATAGCTTCAGATAAACCTTGAACAACCCCTGCAATACACATTTGATTCATCATTTTGGTTAATTGTCCACTTCCTGATGGACCAATTAATTTTACTTTTTTGCTGTAGCAATCAATTACAGGTTCAGCTTTTTTAAATGCCTCATCATCACCACCTACCATAACAGTCAATATCCCACCTTCAGCACCTGATTGTCCACCAGATATAGGAGCATCTAAAAATGCAAATCCTTTTTCTTTTGCACTTTTATAAAGTTCTCTTGATATTTCTGCTGAAACGGTTGAGTTGTCTATGTAAATAGCACCTTCTTTAGCGCTATGAAATAATCCATGTTCACCTAATGATACTTCTTTTAGATCATTATCATTACCAACGCATGTGAAAATAAAATCGGCACTCTCTGCAGCTTCTTTTGGAGTAGAAGCCATCTTACCTTTATATTCTGAAATCCATTTCTCAGCTTTAGCACTAGTTCTGTTAAAAACAGTTACATTGTGGCCAGCTTTTGATATATAACCAGCCATCGGATATCCCATTACACCGAGACCTATGAAAGCAACATTACAAGTCATAATTTTTTTATATGTTTAAAAGTTTAAGTTTAAAAGTAATTATATTTGGTTTTATCTTTACATTTTTTTCAAGTTTTGGACAGAGTTTTTTTATCGGCTTGTTCAATTCTAGTATCAGAGAAACTCTTTCTATTAGTCATGGCCAATTTGGAACGATTTATGCATCTGCAACTCTTTGTAGCAGCTTGCTTGTTATTTGGATTGGAAAAAAAATTGATGATGTAAATGTACTGAAGTTTGCTATTTTTGTAACAATACTCCTCTCATTTTCAAGCTTTTTCTTTTCAAAAATCTCATCAGTAGTTTTTTTATTTGTAGCGATATTTCTAATGAGATTTTCTGGTCAAGGAATGATGTCTCACACAGCATCAACTACAATCTCTAGATATTTCACAAAGTCTAGGGGACGAGCGTTAAGTATGATTTGGTTTGGTTTATCTTCAGCAGAATTTATTCTACCAGTTCTCATAGTTTATTCTTTAACATTGATGGCTTGGCAAAATATTTGGATAATAATTTCAATATCAGTTTTAATAATTTTACCCTTAGCATCTTATTTTTTAGTTAAAGATGTAAAACTAGATACCAGAGAAACAGATCAAGATGCAAAATTCAAAGAAGAAAAAATTAAACAGTGGAAAAGAATAGAAGTTTTGGGAGATTATAGGTTTTATATTATATCACTTAATATGTTAGCAATGCCATGGATTGCTACAGGTGTTTTTGTTTACCAATCATTTATCGTAAATTCTAAAGGTTGGGGTGAGTACACAATAGCACAATCCTTTATGTCCTACTCGATTTGTTCTGTTATCACTTTATTAGTCTCTGGATATTTAATTGATAAATTAACAAGTAGAAAATTACTTATATACATGAACATTCCTCTATTGCTTGCAACATTTGTTATTATGTATTTTGATGCCGCGCAGTCGGCTTTCTTATTTTTAGGTTTAATTGGAATATCCAATGGTTTAGCTAATTTATTGGGATCTTCGACTTGGGCTGAAATATATGGAGTAAAATATATTGGTTCAATTAAAGCTTTAACAACTGCTTTAATGGTTTTTGCTACTGCCTTTGGTACTGCTTTATTTGGAATTTTGATTGATGCTGGCTATTCTATTGAAAAAATAGCAATAATATCTGCGGTATCGATTTCATGCTCTATAGTCTTACTTTTCACAGTTAGAAAAAAACTAAATCCAGTTTATCTTTAATACTGCTTGATTTTTTTATATTCGGGGTGTATCTAACCGATCATGGCAAGAGTTACAGTTGAAGATTGTATTGATAAAGTTGATAGTCCTTATGAATTAGTATTGGTTGCAAAAGAAAGAGCAACACAGCTTAATTCAGGTTTAGAGCCAACACTTGACAGAGATAACGATAAAAACACTGTTATAGCATTAAGAGAAATAGCTGAAGAAACAATTAAAGTTCCAGATTTGACAGAGGCAGCAGTATATAAATTAAGAAAACATGTTGAGCAAGTTGATGATTCATCTGAAGATGAAGATGATATAGGCGATGATTTTGAAAATCTTTACAAAGGTGAAATTTCAAAGAGTGGTGTTCCAATACTCCCATCTAAAAGAGCAAGAAAAATTCCAGAAAAAATCCAAGTATCAAAAGATGATTTAGCGGAATTACAAAATACTACCGAACAACCTAGTTCTGATCCGGTTGAAGATGCACAAGAAGAAGAAGTTGATGTTTCTTTAGACGAAATGAAAGATCAAGAGGAAACTGTATCTGAGGCTTCAGAAACAGAAAATCAAGAATAGTTAACCAAATTCTTTTATTATCTTTTCTCTGTGTTCATCTAAATCAGGTATATCCCCTCTAGTTTCTTCGTCTTTGTAAGTAGACATTTTAATAGGATTTCCTGCTGATTTAAATTCCCCAATTACTTTATGATAAGATTTTATAATCATATTCCTCTCTTTAATTTGAGGATTTTCAACGGCCTGTTTAATGTTAAAAATTGGTCCACAAGGAATTTTTAATTCCTCCATTTCTTTGACCCATTCATCTGTAGTTTTTAAACTTAATTTTTTTTCAAAAATTTCTTTTAACTGATCCATATTTTCACATCTTAATGAATTAGTATTAAATCTTTCATCGTTCGTTATTTCAGAAATTTTTAATACGTCACAAAGTTTTGAAAAAAGTTTATCATTCCCAGCTGCAATTATTATGTAACTATCTTTTGTTTTGAATGCTTCAAAAGGAGCGATAGAGGGATGTCTTGAACCCATCGGACCAGGAATTTCTTTTTTAGAGAGATATCTTGCAATTGCATTTTCTAAAATTGCAATCTGACAATCTAACATAGAGACATCAATAAAAGCACCTTTACCAGTTTTCTGTCTATCATACAAAGCTGCATTTATTCCTATTGCAGTAAACAACCCAGCGGTTATGTCCCCAATCGAGGTTCCAACTCTTGTAGGTTCGGAATTTGGATGGCCTGTTACACTCATTAAACCACCCATTCCTTGAACTACCATATCGTATGCAGGTAATTCTTTTAAAGGTCCAGTTTGTCCAAAACCTGATGCAGATGCATAAATTAATTTAGGATACTTTTTACTTACATCTTTCCAACCAAAACCCCATTTATCCAATGTGCCAGGCTTAAAATTTTCTACTAAGATATCAGCTTTAGATAATATTTTTTCAAATATTTTTTTGTCATCCTCATTCTTTAAATTTAAAGCAATGCTTTCTTTACCTCTATTTAATGACATAAAATAAGCTGAGTAATCTTTTACAAAAGGTCCAAATTTTCTAGAGTCATCACCTATTTCTGGAGCTTCAATTTTAATAACTCTCGCACCTAAATCTGAGAGTATCATTGTACAATAAGGCCCAACTAAAACCCTTGTTAAATCAACAACTAATAAATTTTTTAATGGTCCGTCCATAACTTCTTATATGACAAATACTTATATTGACTCTTAGACTTAAGTTCAATTTAATATAATTAATTAAATTAATCTAAAGAGGGGAAATAATATGTTTAAAAAAATTAGTTTTTATTTCACGACATTATTTTTAGCTTTCTCATTAATCGGATCAGCTTATGCTGTGACACTAAAAGCAAGTCACCAATGGCCAGGAACGCCTAGAGCAGACGGCTCATATGATCCAAGACATGAGATGGTTCAAATAATTGCTGATGAAGTTAAAAAAGCAGGTGTTGATATAGATATCAGGATTTATCCTGCAAAATCACTTTACAAACCAAAAGAACAGTGGAAACCAATGACTACAGGTCAGCTAGATATATCTGCTTTTCCATTAGGATATGCTGCAAAATTCCATCCAGAATTTGATGCAACTCTTATGCCCGGCACTGTAAAAAATCATGATCATGCATTAAGGTTTAATAAATCACCTATGATGGTGGAAATTAAAAAAATTATTAATAATGCTGGTGTAGTTGTTTTATCTGATGCCTGGTTAGGCGGGGGTTTTGCCTCTAAAACTAACTGCATAACAAATCCATCTGATGTTAAAGGACAAGTTATGAGAGCTGCTGGTAAAGCATTTAACCAAATGTTAGCCGGTGCAGGTGCTGGAATACAAAGTATGCCATCTTCTGAGATTTATACTGGTCTACAAACCGGTGTATTGACTGGTGCAAACACAAGCTCTGGAAGTTTTGTAAGTTATAAAATTTACGAACAAGTGACTTGTGCAACTCCTCCAGGAGAATATGGTCTATGGTTTATGTATGAGCCAATTTTAATGTCAAAAATGAGTTTTGATAAACTTAATGCAAAGCAACAAGATGCTTTAATGAAAGCGGGAAAAGTTGCAGAGAAATACATGACAGCACAAGTAGCAAATCTAGACAAAAAATTTGAAGACGCTTACAAAGCTGCAGGTGTTAAATTAGCTTACATGACAGCAGAAGACCATGCTGCATGGATAGAAATTGCAAAACAAACTTCTCATAAAGAGTTCGCCAAAAAAGTACCAGGTGGAGACAAACTTATGGAAATGGCTTTAGCAGTTAAGTAAAACAATATATAAAGAACCCCTACTTAAAATATTTAAGTGGGGGTTTTTTTATGAAAGAACAATATTTAAAATTTTGTAGTTTTTCCTCAAAAGCATGTGGTGCTTTTGCAGTCCTAGCCTTAATATTATCAATTTTGGTGATCGTTGAATTAGTATTTGAAAGATACTTTTTCCAAAGAGCAATCACATGGCAAACAGAGCTAGTCACAATGCTTTTAGTTGCTTCAACATTTATTGGTAGTGCTTATGTGTTAAGTGAAAAAGCGCATGTTAGCATGGAGTGGATTTATGATTTTTTATCAAAAAAAAATATTCTAAGACTTAAAATATTTACCTCATTAATTAGCTTATTATTTTTTATAATTTTATTCTATTTTGGCTATTTAATGGTTGAGGAGGCTTTTACTAAAAATTATTCAACAGGAACAGTTTGGGACCCGCCCTTGTGGATACCTTATTCATCAATGATGATTGGTGCAGTATTGATGATACTTCAATACATAGCAGAAATTATTAAGCTTGTTGACGAGGAGAATAGTAATTAATGGATCCTTTATTAATAGCAGTAATAGTTGCAGTTTTCACGTTGATAGTTTTATTTTCTGGAATACCAATTGCATTTGGTTTAAGTTTTGTCTCAATTGCTCTTTTAGTTATATTTGAGGGTTTTCAAATGTTAGATGTTTTTGCAGAAACATTTTATGCAGGGTTAAATTCTTTTGTTTTGCTTTCAATACCAATGTTTATTTTAATGGGAATGGCTGTTGCTAACTCTCCAGCGGGAAAAGATTTATATACAGGGTTAGATAGGTGGCTTTGGAGAGTTCCAGGTGGACTTGTAATTTCTAATATTGGCGCTTGCTCAGTTTTTGCCGCCTTAAGTGGATCGAGTCCTGCAACATGTGCAGCAATAGGAACCATGGGTATACCCGAAATGAGAAAAAGAGGGTACTCAGATCAAATAGCAACTGGAACAATAGCAGCAGGTGGAACTTTAGGAGTTTTAATTCCTCCTAGTATCGTTTTGATTGTTTATGGAATTGCAACTGGAACATCGATAGGACGATTATTTTTATGTGGTTTGATACCTGGGTTTATGCTGGCAGGTATGTTTGCGATATGGGCACTTATACATAGTTATTTTATTGATAAAGACTCAGCGAGAGCTTTAAAAAACAGAACACCCCCTACATTAAAAGAAAAAATCGAAGTGTTGCCTAGAATTCTTCCATTTTTAGCAATCATAGCCGGTGTCCTATACGTGTTGTATGGTGGAGTTGCGACACCTTCAGAAGCTTCAGGTGTCGGTGCATTTTTAGTTTTTGTATTGATAGCTGTTGTTTACAAAATTTATCAACCAAAAAAAATATGGAATATTGTTAAAGTTTCAATGAAAGAAAGTGTGATGATAATGTTTATCATTGCAGCATCTTATCTTTTTGCATTTACATTATCTCAACTTTACGTAACACAATCATTAGCCCAGAGCATGGTAGAATTGAGTTCTAATAAATGGGTCGTATTTATTTTAATTAATATATTTTTACTTATAGCTGGTTTCTTCTTACCACCAGTTGCAGTTATAGTAATGACCTCAGCAATATTGTTACCAGTTATAACTACTTTAGGATTTGATCCGTATTGGTTTGCAATTGTATTTACGATAAATATGGAAATTGGTCTTATTACTCCACCTGTTGGACTAAATCTTTATATAATCAAGGGCATTACACCAGACGTTAGTTTATCTGAAATATTAAAAGGATCTATACCTTTTATGATAATTATGGCTTTAGCTATATTAATTTTGTGTATTTTTCCTGAAATTGTTACTTGGCTTCCTGATAAAATAATGGGCAAAAGTTTAGGTTTTTAATATATAAAAAACATCATGTTGAATATAAAAAGAATTTTTGAGACCATAGCTGATGCTGGACAAAAGATTTTAGAAAAAAAATCCTTTAAAAGTATTGCAAAAAAAAGAGATCTATTAGATCTTTGTGATGACCTGTTGTCTACTAAAGGTGCAGCTTTTGGAATTACATTAGCAAGAGATATATTATTTAGATATCAAAATTTATCTACTGAAGAAAAAAATAAATTTTTAGTTGAAGTTAATAGAAAGTATAAACCAGATCCATTAAAAATTGATGAGGCTATTAAGAAATACAGCGATGCTCAAGATGATTACTCAATTCTAAATTTATCAAAAGTTACCTCTGGTATTAGAAAAGAATTATTTGTTAGATTAAATATGGCTCCTAATGGTACATCTGAGATTGTTTCATTAAGAGAAGATTTAGTAAAATTAATGAAGGATAAGCCAGAATTAAAAAGTTTAGATTATGATCTAATTGACATCTTTAAAAATTGGTTTAACCCTGGCTTCTTGAAGCTAAGAAAAATAACATGGGACACTAAAGCAAATATTTTAGAAAAATTATTAAAATATGAAAAAGTTCATTCAATGAAAGATATGAATGAATTAAAAAGAAGACTTGGAAAAGATAGAAGATTCTTTGCATATTTTCATCCCGCTTTAGAAGATGAGCCTATAATATTTGTTGAAATAGCTTTAACCAAAGGATTAAGTCAATCAATACAAGAATTAACAAGACCCTCAGAAGAAAAAATAAAAAAATATGATACAGCAACTTTTTATTCAATTAGTAACTGCCAAGAAGGATTATCAAGAGTAACACTTGGAAACTTCTTAATCAAAAGAGTTGTTTACGAGCTTCAAGAAGAACTTCCGGATATAAAATATTTTGGAACTTTGTCACCAATGGTTGGATTTGCCAATTGGTTTAAAAAAATGGATAGAACTCAAGCAGCAGAGATACTTGGTGAGGCTAATAAAAATAGTTTAGATTTTTTAAAATCATCTGATTTAAAAATAGGAGATAAAAGAATAGCTGACAACAAGCCCATGATAAGCAAACTTGCTGTAAATTATTTAGTAAAACAGAAAAATGATTTTGGGTTTCCAATTAATGATGTTTGTAGATTTCATCTTAAAAATGGAGCTGATATCGATGATATTGCCATAAATGCAAACGTCTCAGAGGTAGGTTTTGAAAGGTCTTTTGGTGTAATGGTTAACTATAGATATGAATTAGCAAAAATTGAGAAAAATCACCAAGAATATGTAAACGAGAAGAAAGTTAATATATCCAATAAAGTTAAAAAACATGTCTAAGATTAATAGATTGGTGTCAGTTGCCCCTATGATGGATTGCACTGATAGGCACGAAAGATACTTTTTAAGATTGATAAGTAAACATGTGCTTCTTTACACAGAAATGGTGGTTTCCGAAGCAATTGATAGGGGAGATAAAGATAAACTTTTATCATTTGATTTAAGAGAAAAACCAGTTGCTTTACAATTAGGTGGCTCTACGCCAAAATTATTGGCAAATGCTGCAAAAATTGGTGAAGATTATGGTTATGATGAAATTAATTTAAACTTAGGCTGTCCAAGTAAAAAAGTTCAAAAAAATAGATTTGGTGCGTGTTTAATCAAGGAGCCAAATTTAGTGGCTGAGTGTTTATTAGAAATGATTAATTCAACATCTTTGCCAGTTACAGTTAAAACTAGAATTGGTTATGATAATGTTGAGGATTACGATCATTTTTATAACTTCATAAAAACTTTAAAGGAGACGGGAGTTAAAACTTTTATAATTCATGCAAGAAAAGCTATGTTGGGTAAATTCACTCCAAAGCAAAATCTTAATATACCTCCTTTAAAATATAATTATGTTTATAAACTAAAGCAAGACTTCAAAGACCTTGAAATAATTATTAATGGTGGTGTTACTTCAGTGGATGAAGTAAAAGATCATTTAGATAAAGTGGATGGAGCAATGATTGGAAGATCTGTTTATCATTCTCCTTACCTTTTGGCTGATATTGAAAAAGAGATATTCAACAATTGTGATATTAAAGAACGAGAAGAAATTGTTGAGGAATTAATAGATTACGTTAAAGCCCAAGTGAAAATGGGCACAAGAGTAAATCAAGTTATGAGACATACTCTTGGTTTATTCCATGGACAAACAGGTTCAAGCCACTGGAAAAGATATTTAAGTGAAAATATGTGTGTAAGAGATGCGGATGTAAAAAAAATTGATCATATTATGGATAAAGTTAGACTTTCTCCTAAATTACATTCGGCAGGTCGAATTGATTAATACTATTCTTTCTAATCAGTATTATCTTTTAATTTTATTAATGATAGTTACTGCATTTCCGGTTGGATTTTTTGCAGGTTATTTTGGGATAGGTGGAGGCCTAATTTCTGTACCTGTACTTTTTTTTATTTTTGAAACAGCAAATATCGATAAATCTTATTTAATGCATCTCTCAGTAGGAACAGCTTTTTCTATTACAATTTTTACTGCCTTTGTTTCAGTTATGACTCATAGAAAACATAAAGCTGTAGATACAAATATTTTAAAAACTTATGGTCTATTTGTTATCTTTGGAGTTCTGCTTGGTACTTATATGGCAGCATTGTTAAATACAAAATCTTTAGTTTTATTTTTTGCTGTTGTTGTCTATTTTTTTGGAGGATATTTGTTAATAGTAAATCAAGAATTAAAGAAAAGTAAAAAATTTAATTTTTTTCCAAGAGCTTTGTTTGGTTTTTTGTCAGGCTTTATATCTGCTCCTATGGGAATAACAGGAGCTATGATGAATGTTCCTATTCTTAGATATTTTGGGTACCCAATTAGTAGAGCGATTGGTAGTTCTGCCGCAATAGGTTTTGTAATAGCATCTATTGGTTCAATTGGTTTTTTGACATCTGGTTTTTTGCTTAATGCAAATCTTCCTTTAAGCATAGGTTTTGTAAATATACCTGCTTTTTTGATATTTATTCCAATTACATCTTTTATGGCCAGAATTGGAGCAAATATGGTTCACACCACTGATAAAAATAAAACCCAAAGAATGTTTGGGGTATTCTTATATGTTATAGGAACTCTTTTTTTGATTAGGTTTTTAGATCTCTAATTAAATCTTTTGATCATATTCACCAATTTTGCCAGTTTTTTGAAGCAATTGGTCAATAAAATCAAAGATCTTTTTCTTTCTATCATTTGAAGTAGGGCTTTCAGTAACGACAACTAGAGAGGGTTTATTTGAAGAGGCTCTGATTAAGCCCCAAGATCCATCTTTAAATGAAAACCTAACACCATTTACAGTTAGAACATCTTCAATTTCTTGCCCATCAATTTTATCTTTATTTTCCTTAATTTCCTCTATTTTGCTTACTAATTCATCGACAACTTTATACTTTTCATTATCCTCGCAGAAAGGAGCCATTGTTGGTGACTGAAAAGTTTTTGGTAAATCATCAATAATTTCACTCATGAGTTTATTGTTATTATTTAATAAATGACAAACTTGAATTGCAGAATTTATCCCGTCATCGTATCCATAGCCCAAAGGTTGGTTAAAAAAGAAATGACCACTCTTTTCAAAGCCTGCTAGTGCTTTTTCTTCGTTTACTTTTCTTTTGATGTGGGAATGACCAGTTTTCCAATATATGGTTTTACATAAGTTGTTTAATAAAACTTTATCGTTAGTATAAAGACCAGTTGATTTTACGTCTACTACGAATTTAGAATTTTTATGATTATCAGATAAATTTCTTGCAATTAATAATCCTATTTTATCGGCAAATATTTCATTTCCTTTATTATCTATAACTCCAACTCTATCTCCATCTCCATCGAAACCAAATCCAATATCAGCATTATTTTCAATTACATGTTTACTTATAGCATGAAGCATTTCAAGATCTTCTGGATTTGGATTATATTTTGGAAATGTATAATCTAAATTACAATCCAACTCTATTACATCACAACCTATACCTCTAAGTATATCTGGGGCAAAAATTCCAGCTGTTCCGTTCCCACATGCAACAACAGCTTTAATTTTTTTTTCAATTTTATTATTTTTTATTAAATCATTTTTATATATTTCCTGAAAATTACTAATCTTCTTTTCATTACCTGAACCAATTGTAAATTTTTCATTTAAAGTTATTTCTTTTAATTCAGCCATTTCCTCAGGGGCGTGAGTTAATCCTTTTTTGATACCCATTTTTACACCTGTCCAACCATTTTCATTATGACTTGCTGTAACCATAGCAACTGCATCAGCATCTAAGTGAAATTGTGCAAAATATACCATTGGAGATAACGATAAATCTATATCCTCAATAAAACATCCAGTTGAAAGTAGACCTTTCTTTAATGCTGATTTTATATCTTCACTGTAAGATCTGTAATCATGCCCAACAATGATTCTTGGATTTTCCTTGTTTGTATGATTTTTAATTTGAGTTCCTAAACCTTTGCCCAAATGTGTCACACCTTCTAAATTGATATTATCAGGGTACAACCATCGCGCGTCGTACTCTCTAAAGCCAAAAGGATCAATTTTTATTGAATTTTTCATGTTAATATTTTTATATTTTGTTTATTTTTTTATTGATAATTTTTTTCTCAAGTTCTATAAATGTTCTATTGATTTGTTGGTCATATAGTATATTTACCAAACCATCATACAACATCTAGTTGTTTTACTAAATTAAGTATAGTACAAAAAAGGAGCTAAATGAACAAGATTTTATCACAAGCTATTAGGAAAGCTGTCTCTGATTATACACCAAATGTAAATCAAGATCCTAAAGATAAAAGATTAGATTTATTTTCTCTTAATAGTGAAACAGAACTATTTCAAAATTCAAAAGGTATAACGATTAAAATTGATAGAAGCAGAGATGATAATTTAACTGACTTTGGAAAAGCTACTCTTAAAGACAGATATTTGGGTGCTAATGAGTCTTTCCAAGATTTATTTGCTAGAGTTGCAAGTCATTATGCTGACGATAATCTACATGCTCAAAGATTATATAATTACATTAGTAATCTTTGGTTCATGCCAGCAACACCAGTTTTATCAAATGGTGGAACAACAAGAGGATTGCCAATTTCCTGTTTTTTAAATGAAGCGAGCGATAGTCTTAATGGTATTCTTGATCTATGGAGCGAGAATGTTTGGCTTGCAGCACGCGGTGGAGGTATTGGAAGCTATTGGGGAAACCTTAGATCAATAGGAGAGAAAATTGGAAGAGTTGGTAAAACTTCAGGTATAATTCCATTTATAAAGGTAATGGACTCTTTAACAATGGCAATTAGCCAAGGTTCACTAAGAAGAGGTTCAGCTGCTTGTTATATACCAATAGATCATCCAGAAATTGAAGAATTTATTGAGATGAGAAGACCTACAGGAGGTGATCCAAATAGAAAATCATTAAATCTACACCACGGTGTTTTGGTTTCAGATGCTTTCATGAGAGCCGTTGAATTAGATGAGCAATGGGGTCTTAAAAGTCCAAAAGATGGTGCTGTTCAAGCAACAGTATCTGCGAGAAACTTATGGATAAGATTACTTACAGCTAGAATAGAAACTGGAGAGCCATACATCATATTTATTGATACAGTTAACAGACAAATACCACAACATCATAAATTAGCAGGTCTTACTGTTAAAACTTCAAACCTTTGTAGTGAGATTACACTTCCAACAGGAATTGACAAAGATGGAAGAGATAGAACTGCCGTATGTTGTTTATCATCATTAAATGTAGAAAAGTACGATGAGTGGAAAGATGATGAAAACTTTATACAAGATGTAATGAGATTTCTAGATAATGTTATGACTGATTTTATTGAAAATGCACCTGAGCAATTCAGTGATGCTACTTACTCAGCATTAAGAGAAAGAAGCGTTGGACTTGGTGTCATGGGACTTCACTCATATTATCAAAAGAAAATGATCCCAATCGAATCTGTTATGAGTAAAGTTTGGAATAAAAAAATGTTCGAACATATTCAAAAACATGTTGATAAGGCATCAAAAGATTTAGCTGAGGAAAGGGGACCATGCCCTGATGCAGCCGATTATGGAATAATGGAAAGATTTTCAAACAAAACCGCAATAGCACCTACAGCTTCTATCTCAATTATATGTGGTGGAACATCTCCTGGTGTTGAACCAATTGCAGCTAATAGCTTTACCCACAAAACATTGTCTGGTTCATTTAATGTTCGAAATAAATATTTAAGACAACTATTAGAAAAACATGACAAAGATACAGATGAAGTATGGTCAAGTATCACAACAAATCAAGGATCTGTTTCACATTTAGATTTTTTAACTCAAGAAGAAAAAGATGTTTTCAAAACAGCTTTTGAGTTAGATCAAAGATGGCTTGTAGATTTAAGTGCAGATAGAACTCCACATATTTCACAAGCTCAATCTATAAACTTATTTTTACCTGCAGATGTACATAAAAAAGATTTACATCAAATCCACTTCCAAGCATGGAAGAAAGGATTGAAGAGTCTTTACTATTGTAGGTCTAAATCAATACAACGTGCTGAAAATGTTAATGATGCAAATTCAACTGACATTGCAGCAAACGTTTATAAATCAAAAGAAGAAAATAATAACCAACAAGATTATGAGGAGTGTTTATCGTGTCAGTAGCAGAAAAAATTAATAAAGAAATAATTCAACCAAAAAAAATGGGTCTATTAGTCGAGAACCCGGTTTACAAACCTTTTAGATATCCATGGTGTTATGATGCATGGTTAACACAACAAAGAATTCATTGGTTACCAGAAGAAGTTCCATTAGGAGATGATGTAAGAGATTGGCAAAAAAATTTATCTCAAGCTGAGAAAAATTTATTAACTCAGATTTTTAGATTTTTTACACAAGCAGATGTTGAAGTTAATAACTGTTATTTAAGACATTACACAACTGTATTTAAACCAACAGAAGTTTTAATGATGATGACTGCATTTGCGTCGATGGAAACTGTTCACGTTGCAGCTTATTCACATCTTTTAGATACAATTGGAATGCCTGAATCTGAATATTCAGCTTTCATGAAGTACAAAGAGATGAAAGATAAATATGATTACATGCAAAACTTCAATGTAAATTCAAAAGAAGATATTGCAAAAACTGTTGCAGTATTTAGTGCTTTTACTGAAGGATTGCAGTTATTTGCTAGTTTTGCAATTTTACTTAACTTCCCAAGACATAATAAAATGAAGGGAATGGGTCAGATTGTGACTTGGTCAGTAAGAGATGAAACACTTCACTGTAATTCAATGATCAGAATCTTTAAGGAATTTATTAAAGAAAACCCTGAAATCTGGACGCCTCAACTTAAGAAGGAGCTTTATGAGGCTTGTAGAACAATTGTTGCGCATGAAGATTCTTTTATTGATCTAGCCTTTGAAATGGGTCCATTAGAAGGATTAACTGCTGCAGAAGTAAAAGGTTACATAAGGTTTATAGCTAACAGAAGATTAGACCAACTAGGTTTAGAGCCAATTTATGATGTTAAAAAGAATCCATTAACATGGCTAGATACAATGCTAAATGCAGTAGAGCATATGAACTTCTTTGAAGGTAGGGCTACTGAATATTCAAAAGCATCAACAAGAGGGTCATGGACAGAGGCTTTTTCTTAAAAATATCAATCATTAGCTTTTTCTTAATGTTAACTGGTTGCAATACAGTTACAGGAACAATAGAGGGAGGAATAATAGGTGTAGCAAAGGATGTCAAAACTACATATCATTATTCGACCTGTATTTTTACTGAAACGCAATGTGGTGAATTAGATCTAGATTAGTTAATTAAAAGTTAATACAAAAATGTGTGCGGAAGAAAGTAGCTGAGTAAGCATGAGTGAGGATTTTTATTCAAAAAGACGATCAATAGTGGCAAGAAAAATGTCACCTGAACCAATTAAGGAAAGTGATTTAAATCAAATAATTCAAGCTGGAATTAGAGTTCCAGATCATGGCGCCCTAAACCCTTGGAAACTAATTATAATTCAAGGTGAACAATTGGCTACAATCGATAAAGAAATAATATTAAAAGAATATATTAAAAAAAATCCTAACTCAGATAAAAAATTTCAAGAAATTGAATCAAAAAGACTTCAAAGAGCAGGGGCTGTAATAGCAGTTTTATCAACCCCTGTTGACCATCCAAGTATTCCATTGTGGGAAATGCAATTATCCTCTGGGGCGGTGTGTATGAATTTATTATCTTGTGCTCAATCATTAGGATATGCAGCACAGTGGTTAACTGAATGGTATTCTTATAACGATACAATGTTAGCCTATCTTGGTGGAAGAGTAGGAATTGATAAAATATCAGGATTTATTTATATTGGACATAAAACAGAGGAACCAAATGAAAGAAAAAGACCAAATCCTGCAGATGTAATAAATTACTTATAATAATATGTATATAGCAATGAATAGATTTAAAATTGTTCCCGGCAAGGAAGGGGAATTTGAAAAAGTGTGGAGAGAAAGAGATACACACTTAAGTGATGTTCCAGGCTTTAAAGAATTTCATTTGATAAAAGGAAATAAAACTGATGAGTTTTCTTTATACGCTTCTCATAGTGTATGGAACTCCCAAGAAGATTTTCTCAATTGGACTAAATCAGAGGCTTTTAAATTGGCTCATAAAAATGCTGGACAACATAAAGATTTATATTTAGGAGCGCCAGAATTTGAGGGATTTGAAAGAGTTCTATAAGCTTCTAGCCAATTTTTTAACTCTATCCATGTGTTTTTCAAAAATCTTTTTATCCATATCAGGTAGTACAGAATAAAATCTGATATATTTTGTTTTTAATCCACCTAATTTAAAAACAATTTTTTTTATTCTTCTAAAAGGAATATTGTCAAAAATTGAAAAGTTTTGATAACTAATCATTGGTCCACCATATGTAATTGATACAATACCAAGCTTACCTTTCATTGCACCAGGAACTGGGTAACCATAATTTTTAAAATATTTATTACCTGGAATTAGTGATTTGTATGAAAAAAACCATTTAGGATGTAACACCCAATCAACCCAATTTTCTAGAATCGCATTAAGTCTTAAATTGTGGCAAGATCCGATTAACATCATTACATCACTATCTTCTAATCTTTTTCTATAATCTAATACAAGCTGAGGAGGTGGATTAACGTTCTGATTATAAAAAGGAAGTTGTTCTTTTTCTTCAAACAAATTTATCAAATCAATTTTATGTCCAATTTTTTTAGCTTCATCAATAAAGGTGTCTCTTATAGCTGAGTTGAAAGAATTTGAGGTATTGTGATGCCCATAAGCAATAAATATTTTTTTCATTTTAAAGGTATTATATAAAAACTATATAATGAAATAAAATATAATGATTTATTTATCTTTGATTTAATTGGAGAACTTTACGGTGCTTGCTACCTTTATAGCTTGCTAAAGGTCTAATGAGTTTATTAGCAGCATGCTGCTCAATAATATGAGCTGACCAACCTGTAATTCTTGAAATCACGAAAATCGGTGTGAAGAAATCGGTATCAAATCCCATTAAATGATAAGTAGGTCCAGTAGGGTAGTCTACGTTTGGATGGATATTTTTTCGATCTATCATTACTTTTTCTACAATGTCGTAAATCTTTTCAAACTTTTTATCTTTTTTGATTTTAGCAACTTTTCCAAAATATTCTCTCATTGTAGGAACTCTTGAATCTCCACTTTTATAAACTCTATGTCCAAACCCCATCACAACGTCTTTATTATCCAAAGCTTTATTGATCCATTTAAGTGCATTTTCTGGTTTTTTGATTTTATTCATCATATGCATGACTTCCTCATTAGCACCTCCATGTAGAGGACCCTTCAAGCTTGCTATAGCTCCAGTAATTGCACCATGAATATCAGACAAACTACTTGTTATTGTTCTGGCTGTAAAAGTTGAAACATTAAAACTATGTTCTGCATATAAGATTAAAGATACATCAAAGGCCTTAACTATATCTTTGTTTGGTACTTTGCCAAAACACATATGAAAAAAGTTTTCAGAAAATGAAAGGTTCTTTTTTGGTGCAATAATTTTTTTTCCTTTTCTAGCTCTATAAAAAGCAGCTAAAGCAACTGGTGTTTTTGCAAAAATTCTCATTACTTTTCTCATATTAGCCTTTGGTGAATTATCTTTTGTCTCTTTATCTTCAAGGCCCATAATACTCACAGCTGTTCTTGCAGCATCCATTGGGTGAGATTTTTTTGGAAATTTTTTAATATCGTCTAATAAAGTTTTTGATAATTTTCTCTCTTTTCTCTCTTCTTTTTCGAATTTTTTTAATTGTTTTTTTGTTGGAAGTTCTCCATTAAGTATAAGGTAAGCGACTTCCTCAAATTTACATTTTGCACATAGATCTTGAGCAGCATAACCTCTATAAGTTAATGAGTTGATTTCAGGCATAACTTTGGAAACTTCTGTTTCATCAACGACAATGCCTAGCAGTCCTTTTTTGATTTCATCACTCATTATTCGTGCCCATCAGTTTTAAAATTATAAATTTTTTCGTCTAAAGAATTGTATTTCTCATATTCTACAAGATCATATAACCTTTTCCGCGTCTGCATTTTATCAATAATATTGTTTTGATGTCCATCAGCAAAAATGGCACGTAAACCATCTTCCACATTTTTCATTGCCAATCTTTGTGTAGAAACAGGATATATAACAATATTATATCCAAGGTCCTGTAATTGAGTGTAATTAAGTAATTTTGATTTACCAAATTCAGTCATATTAGCTAAAAGATAACAATCTAAAGACTTTCTAACTAATTCAAATTCACTTTCATCTTTTAAAGCCTCAGGAAAAATCACCTCTGCACCGGCATCTATATATGCCTTACATCTATCAATCATGCTATCTATTCCCTCCACACTTTTTGCATCTGATCTAGCTATAATTTTGAAATTTTTGTCTTTTTTAGCACTTACACATTCTTTTATTTTTGAGACCATTTTATCTTTGGATATAAGTTCCTTATTATCTAGGTGTCCACATCTTTTCTGCTCAATTTGATCCTCTAAATGAACAGCCGCAACACCAAACTCTTCAAATGTCTCAATAGTCTCTTTGCATGATTTAAAGCCAGTATCTATATCAACAATAGTTGGAAGATTTGTTACTCTCGAGATGAGATAAGATCTAGTACTTACATCCTGAAGTGTTGTTAGGCCAATATCAGGAAATCCTAAATCGTTCGCCATAACACCACCAGATACATAAACTGCATCGTAACCAATTTCCTCTATTAATTTTGCTGTTAATGGATTGTAAGCACCAGGAACTCTAAGAATTTTATTGGACTTTAGTTTGGTATCTAAATCTATTCTTTTTTGTGTTAAATCTTTTTCAACAAAATGCATTTAAAAGATACCTTTTTTGTTATTATTTTTTAAATATTTTTTACTTGTTTCAATATTTAATTTGTCAAGATTACCTTTTTTCAATTTTTTTAAATTTTGAACAGATTTCAAAAATCTATCACTTTCTTTTTTGGATATAATATTTTGAGTTAATGTTAAAAATTTTTTAATATAGTCTTTTCTTTTAAAAGGTCTTGCACCATATGGATGTGCATCAGCTCTTTCTAATTCCTCGGATATCTTTTTACCATTATTTAAAGTTACAACAATTCTTGCACCAAATGATTTCTTTTTTGGATCAGGATGATGATATTTTTTTGTCCATATCTTATCTTCATGGGTTGTTATTGATTTCCATATTTTAATAGTACTTTTTTTGTTTGCTCTTGCTTTAGTATAGGATTTTACATGATGCCAATCGGCATCCTCTAAAGCTACTGCAAAAATATACATTATAGAATGATCCAAAGTTTCTCTCGATGCATTTGGATCCATTTTTTGTGGGTCATTTGCACCTGTCCCGATCACAAAATGTGTATGATGACTAGTGTAAATATCAATTTTTTTTATACTTTTTAAATCTTGAATTCTCTTATTTAATTTTTTACCAATATCTATCAGTGCTTGAGCTTGGTATTCGGCTGAATATTCTTTTGTGTATGTTTCTAGAATAGCTTTTTTAGGCTCATTTTTTTTTGGTAAAGGAACATAATATTTTGCTTTTTTTCCATCTAATATTCTAGCAATAACGCTATCTTCACCTTCATAAATAGGACTAGGTGCACCTTCGCCTCTCATTGCTCTATCAACAGCTTCTATGGCTAATTTACCTGCATGAGCTGGCGCATATGCTTTCCAGCTTGATATTGCACCTTTTCTAGATTGACGAGTAGAAATGGATACATGAAGCACCTGTTGAACAGCTTGATAAATAGTTTCAGTATTTAGTTTTAACATAGAACCAATTCCAGCAGCAACACTTGGTCCTAAATGAGCAATATGATCTATTTTATGTTTATGAAGACAAATTCCTTTTACCAAATTTACTTGAACTTCGTAAGCGGTAATAATTCCTCTTAAAAGATCAATTCCACTTTTTTTAAGCTTTTGACCAACTGCTAAAATTGGCGGAATGTTGTCACCTGGGTGGCTATAGTCTGCTGCTAAAAAAGTGTCATGAAAGTCTAGTTCCCTCACAGCTGTTCCATTCGCCCAAGCTGCCCATTCTGCATCACATTTTATTTTTGAATTAATTCCAAATAAAGTTGATCCATTCGTTCTTAAATGACCTTTGGCCATTTCTCTTGCGGATATAACTGGATTTCTATTTAAAGAAGCTATTGCAACTGAAGCATTATCTATAATTCTATTAATTGACATTTCAATTGCATCATTATTTAATTTAGCATTGTCAGATGCAATCTCTGCAATTTTCCATGCCAATTGCTCTCTCTGTGGTAAAGCAATCTTTGATGGATAAACTTTTACTTTATGTAATATCAAAATCTTTCCTTTATTTAATTAATATATGGCAACACTAATTTTTCCAAATCAATAAAATCTTTCACAAGATAATTATGGTAAATTTCGTTAGGATTTTTATCAGTATAACCATCTTCGATTAAAATAAATGGCATATTCGCAGCTTTTGCAGACTCAGAATCAGTTTCACTATCACCAACCATAATTGTTTTTTTAACATCTCCCTGTAAAATTTCTACTACACTGGTTAGATGTCTTGGATCTGGTTTGCAATATTCAAAAGTGTTATATCCTGCAACATATTCAAAATAATCATAAATTTTTATTTGTTTAAGAAGGTCAACTGCCAAATGTTCTGTTTTATTTGTGCATACCGCCATAGAAATATTATTATTTTTGCACCATACTAGGAATTTCTCTACTCCTTTGATAAGTTTACTCTCAGCAGCAATATTATTACCATAATAGTCTATAAATTCTTTTACCATTTCTGATTTAATTTTATCATCTTCAATTTTATTTAGTTCTTTTTTTGCTTGATTCCACATAGATCTCCCAATCATCGACTCAGCACCCTTTCCAACTAAATTTCTTATTTCATCAGTTGATCTTGTTTCATAACCAAATTGTTTCATAACATGATTATGTGCATTCATTAAATCAGGAGCTGTATCAATCAATGTTCCATCTAAATCAAAGAGAATTGTTAATTTTTGTGTCATATAAAAGTATTATTAAGAAATATATTGTGAATTAATTAAACTAATACCCAAATATATAAAAATATCAAATGAAACAAAAAAAATTAATAGATATCCAATCAAAGCTAAGAAATAAATTTCAAAAAAAAGGTGTCAAAATGGTTGCACCTGATACAGTTTTTTTTTCTGAAAATACAAAAATTGGAAACAATGTAACTATAGAACCCTATGTGGTAATTGCTGATAATGTATCAGTAGGTAACAATGTAAGAATATTATCTTTCTCCCATTTAGAAGGTGTAAAAATTGAGAAAAATGTAAATGTTGGACCATATGCTAGGTTAAGACCTGGAACAGTGCTTAAGTCAGGATCAAAAGTTGGAAATTTTGTGGAGGTGAAAAAAAGTATTGTTGGTAAAGACTCAAAATTAAATCATTTAACATATATTGGTGACACCAAAATTGGAAAAAAAGTAAATATTGGCGCGGGAACAATCACTTGTAATTATGATGGTATTAAAAAAAATAAAACAGTAATTGATGATGAGGTGTTTGTCGGCTCAAACTCTTCATTAGTTGCACCAATAAAACTTGAAAAAAAAAGTATAATTGGTGCTGGATCAGTAATAACTAAAAAAGTTTCAAATAACGCATTAGCTTTAACTAGAGTTGAGCAAGTTGAAATTAAAAATTATAAAAGAAAAAAATAAATGTGTGGAATAGTAGGTATAATTAGCTCGAAAGAAGTCACTGGAAGAATTATTAACTCATTAAAGAAACTAGAATATCGAGGATACGATTCTGCTGGTATTGCAACAATAGTTGATGGAAATATTAATGAAGTCAAATGTGAGGGAAGAGTTGAAGTATTAGAAAAAGACATATCTAAATTTAATCTAAAAGGTGAAATTGGTATAGGACATGTTAGGTGGGCAACACATGGAAAACCAAGTAAAATTAATGCTCATCCTCATTCATCTGAGCAGGTCTCGGTTGTACATAATGGTATTATTGAAAATTCAACAATATTGAAAAAGTTTTTAGAAAAAAAAGGTTATGTATTTAAATCACAAACTGATACTGAAGTAATAGCTCATTTAGTTACTGAATATCTAAAAAAAAATTCATTGAAAGACACAATTATAAAAGTTTTGAAAAAACTTCATGGAAGTTTTGCGTTAGGAATAATATTTAAAGATCAGAGTAACCTTATGGTTGGAGCGAAAAGAGGATCTCCATTAGCTGTGGGTTATGGTCCAAATGAAAATTATCTTGGTTCAGACTCATATGCACTGAAATCTATGACAAATAAAATTTCATATTTAAATGATGGAGAATTTTGTATTGTAAAAAAAGATCAAATTGAATTTTTTGATACCAAAGGCTCTAAAGTAAATAAAAAAGTGATGAATTTATCAAAAGATGAAATTGACTACGATAAGGGTGATTACAAATACTTTATGGAGAAAGAAATAGATGAGCAACCTTCAACGATTACTGCTTGCATAAACGAGTATGTTGATAAGCATAATAAAAAAATCAATATTTATAATTTCCCTTGGAAAATAAGCTC
>CABXYN010000020.1 GCA_902516395.1 uncultured Pelagibacteraceae bacterium
ATCATCATAGAGGATCATACTTAATGGCAACAGGAAGTGCAGTTGCATGGAACATGCCTAATCAATTAAATTTTCTATACACAGTGCCAATGTTTCATTGTAATGGATGGTGCTATCCTTGGACAATGTCAATGATACATGGTCGAGTAATTTGTCTGAGAAATATTGATGTAAAAAAGATATTTGAATTAATTGAAAAATATGAAGTTACTCATTTTGGTGGAGCACCAATAGTTTTAAATATGTTAGCTAATGCACCTCACGATCAGCAAAAAGAGTTGAAGAGAAAAGTTTATGTATTAACAGCAGGTGCCCCTCCGCCGAGTATAATTTTCGAAAAAATGCAAAAGTTAGGCTTTGAGGTAATGCATGTATATGGTCTTACTGAAACCTATGGTCATATTTTGCAGTGTGCATGGAATGAAGAATGGGATGAATTAGATCAAAATAATCAAAACGAAATTAGAGCAAGACAAGGAGTAAGGTATCCTAATACAGAGGGTGTTATTGTAATGGACCCTGAAACCATGAAGCCTGTTCCTCATGATGGTAAAACAATGGGTGAAATAATGATTAGAGGAAATGTTGTAATGAAAGGTTATTTTAAAGACAAAGAAGCAACAGAAAAATCAATGGATGGAGGTTGGTTTCATTCTGGAGATTTAGCTGTAACTCATCCGAGTGGTTATATAAAAATACAAGATCGATCAAAAGATATTATAATTTCAGGTGGGGAAAATATTTCATCTATCGAGATAGAAAATACAATTTCAAAACATCCCGCCGTATCACTAGCAGCTGTTGTAGCAAAACCTGATGAGAAATGGGGTGAAACACCTTGTGCTTTTGTTGAATTAATCGAGGGTAAATCAAGCTCAGAAGAGGAAATTATTACATTTTGCCGGGAAACTCTTGCTGGATTTAAACTTCCTAAAAAAGTCGTGTTTGCTCCTCTACCAAAAACATCTACTGGAAAGATTCAAAAGTTTGAGCTGAGAAAACAAGCTAAAGAATTAAACTAATATAGTTTCTTTACAAAAATCAAATAAGATGGCAGTAATGCTCAAAAAAATGAAAACTTTTTTAATAGCTAAATCAAGAAGACTTAGAGGGACACCTTATACCTCTAGAATTGAAAAACAGGGTGTCACCGCTTACAGTATTTATAATCATATGTTGCTCCCAGCAGCATTTGGTTCAGTAGAAGATTCTTATCATCATTTAAAAGAAAATGTTCAAATTTGGGATGTAGCTGCTGAAAGACAAGTAGAAATTACGGGAAAAGACTCTGCAAAATTAGTTCAGTTGATGACTTGTAGAGATTTATCAAAATCAAAAGAGGGAAGATGTTATTACTGTCCAATAATAGATGATAATGCTGGCTTAATTAATGATCCAGTTGTTTTGAAATTTAACGAAAATAAATGGTGGATTTCGATAGCTGATACAGATGTAATATTATTTGCAAAAGGATTAGCAATTGGAAAAAATTTTGATGTTAACATTATTGAACCTGATATTGATATTATGGCAGTGCAAGGTCCAAAGTCATTTAAATTAATGGAAAAAGTTTTTGGGGAAAAAATTGCAAATCTTAAATTTTTTGGTTTTGATTATTTTGAATTCGGCGGTGATAAGCATTTAATTGCGAGATCTGGTTGGTCTAAACAAGGTGGTTATGAAATTTATGTTGAACACAATGACTCCGGTTTAAAATTATACGATCATCTATTTGAAATTGGTAAAGAATTTAATGTTCAGCCAGGAGGCCCTAACTTAATCGAACGTATTGAAAGTGGATTACTCTCTCATGGAAATGACATGGATAATGGAGATAATCCATATGAGTGTGGTTTTGATAAGTATGTAAATATAGATAGTGATGTTGATTTCCTAGGTAAAGAAAAACTTAAAAAAATTAAAGCTGAAGGAATTAAAAAAAAACTTATGGGAGTAAAAATTGATGCCAAGGAAATAAGTGTTAATGGCTCAATGGATCTAGTAGATGAAGATAATAATGTAATCGGAGAATTAAGATCTGGTTGTTATAATCCGACCTTCAAACAAGTCATTGGGATTGCAATGATTAACAAACCACACTTTGAGACTTCGAAATCCTTTAAAATCAATATAAATGGCTCTGATTTTGATGGAAAAGTTTGTGATTTACCTTTCATTTAGTATAAAACTTTAAAATATCATGAATATAGCAATAGTAGGAGCGACAGGAAACGTAGGTCGAAAATTAATAGAAGTTTTGGAAAAAAAAAACTTTCCAATAACAGAGGCTTATTTAGTTGCGTCTTCAAATAGTGAAGGAAAAAAAATTAATTTTTTAGGAAAAGAGCATATTGTTAGTAATTTAGAACAATTTGATTTCTCAAAAGTAAAAATTGCTTTTTTTGCAGCTGGTTCTTCAATTGCTGAAAAATGGGCACCGATCGCAGCAGAAAAAACAATTGTAATTGATAATTCAAAATTCTTTAGAAAAGATCCAGAAATTCCTTTAATTGTTCCAGAGGTAAATTCCAAAGAATTACCTAAATTTAAAAATAAGAATATTATAGCAAATGCCAATTGTTCAGTAATACCAATAGTTGTAGCTCTCAAACCATTACATGATTTGTATAATGTAAAAAGAATAGTTGCATCAACTTATCAATCAGTTTCTGGTGCAGGCAAAGCTGGTATGGATGAACTTATATCTCAAACTAAAGAAGTGTTGGAAAATAAAGATGTTGAGTCAAAAAATTTTACTAAGCAAATTGCTTTTAATGCTATACCACATATTGATAGTTTTCTTGAAAATGGAAGTACAAAAGAAGAGCAAAAAAATCATGATGAGGTAAAAAAAATTTTAGATAGTAAAATTAATATTACATCCACTTGTGTAAGAATTCCTGTTCTTGTTTCTCACTCCATAAGCGTGAATGTTGAATTTAACAAAAAACATGACTTAGAAGAAATAAGAAATGTCTTATCTTCATCACCAGGATGTAAGGTAGTTGATGAGCAAAAAGATGGAGGATACATTACCCCTGTTGAAGCTGAAGACAAATTTGAAACATTCATATCAAGAATTCGTGAGGATTCTTCTCAACCAAATTCAATTAATTTGTGGGTTGTGTCTGATAATTTATTAAAAGGTGCTGCACTTAATGCAGTTGAAATTGCTGAGGCTTTAGTAGAAAAAGATTTTTATGGAAAATAAAAATCCAATATCGCCACATATACAAATTTATAACTGGCACATCTCTTCGTTAGTTTCAATATCACACAGAGTAACTGGTATAATAAACTTTATTACAGTAACTTTGATAGGTATTTGGATAGCATCTTTATTATTAGGAGAGGAAAATTATATATTTACTAATTTTTTCTTGTCATCTTTAGTTGGTAAATTTGTTTGTTTAGGAGTTATTTGGTCTTTTACATTTCAAATGCTCAGCGAAATAAGGCATTTGATCATGGATTTAGGTTACGGATTTGAGCAGAAAACTACAAAAGTAACTGGATTAATAGTTCTGGTTGGATCATTTCCTCTTACTGTTATAATTTTTCTCATAGGAAGGCACTTAATTTAATGGGATCTGTAACAAAGAAATGGCTTTTTCTAAAAGTAAGTTCTGCAATTTTACTACCATTAATGCTGTGGTTTTCTATAAATTTGGCTTCTGTTTATGACAAAGGTTATAATGAATTACTTTTATTCATAACATCTCAACCATCTAAGTTTTTATTTAGTCTTTTTTTGATTTTTGCATACTTTTTCTCAGCTTTAAGCATTAGTGAGGTTTTTGAAGATTATATTGAGGACGAAAAAATCAAAAATGCCGCAAATAAATCATTAAATATCTTTGCTATAGTATTTCCATTAATAATAATTATCTTAGTATTTAATATATAGTTATGAGTGCGTACAAAATTATTGATCATGAATATGATGTAGTTGTTTTAGGTGCAGGTGGATCTGGACTAAGAGCAGCTGTTGGCTTAAGTGAGGCCGGTCTAAAAACTGCATGTGTATCAAAAGTATTTCCAACAAGAAGCCACACATCTGCAGCCCAAGGTGGTATTTCTGCAGCACTTGGAAATATGGGAGAAGATGACTGGAGATGGCACATGTATGACACAGTCAAAGGTGCTGATTGGTTAGGTGACCAAGATTCTATCGAATATTTATGTAAAGAAGCACCAGCTGCTGTTCTTGAATTAGAAAAGTATGGTGTTCCATTTAGTCGAACTGAGGAAGGAAAAATTTATCAGAGACCTTTTGGGGGTATGACAAAAAACTACGGAAATGAAACAGTTCAAAGAACATGTGCAGCAGCAGATAGAACTGGACATGCAATACTTCACACATTGTATGGACAAGCTTTAAAACATAATACAGAATTTTTTATAGAATACTTTGCACTAGATTTAATAATGAAAGATGGAGCATGCAAAGGTATAATTGCTTGGAACCTCAATGATGGAACAATTCACAGATTTAGATCCCACACAACTATTATAGCAACAGGGGGTTATGGAAAAGTATATTACTCAGCTACTTCAGCTCATACTTGCACTGGAGATGGTAATGCTATGGCTTTAAGAGCTGGATTACCTTTACAGGACATGGAATTTGTACAGTTTCATCCAACAGGAATATATGGTCATGGAACTTTAATTTCAGAGGGTGTAAGAGGAGAAGGTGGTTATCTAGTAAATTCAAAAGGAGAAAGATTTATGGAGCGTTATGCTCCTAAAGCAAAAGATTTAGCATCCAGAGATGTTGTAAGTAGATCAATTGCAGTAGAAATAAATGAAGGTAGAGGTATTGGAAAAGAACAAGATCATGTTCATCTCCATATTGATCATTTGGATCCAAAGGTAATTGATGAAAGATTACCAGGAATTTCTGAGGCTTCAAAATTATTTGCTAATGTAGATGTAACCAAGGAACCTATACCAGTGGTACCAACAGTTCATTATAACATGGGTGGAATACCAACAAATTACAAAGCAGAGGTTCTTACAGTAAACGGATCGGAGAAAACTGTGCCTGGGCTAATGGCTATTGGAGAGGCGGCATGTGTTTCTGTCCATGGTGCAAATAGATTAGGTTCGAACTCATTAATAGATCTAGTGGTTTTTGGAAGAGCTGCAGCGAAAAGAGCAGCAGAGTTAATAAAACCTGGAATGAAGCATGATGAAATTGATAAAAATGAAACGGATAGATGTTTAGATAGATTTGACAAATTAAGAAACTCACAAGGTTCAAATCCAACATCTGAACTGAGACTTTCAATGCAAAAGACAATGCAATCAAAGTGTGCTGTATTTAGATCAGAGAAAACTTTAAAAGAAGGTGTTAATGAAATTAGAAAACCTTATGATGGTATGGACTCTCTTTCTGTAAAAGATAAGTCATTAATATTTAATACTGACTTAGTTGAAACTCTGGAATTTGATAATTTAATAAGACAAGCAATAACCACTATGGACTCTGCATATCATAGAAAAGAAAGTAGAGGAGCTCATGCAAGAGAAGATTTTCCAAATAGAGACGATGAGAATTATATGCAGCATACTCTATCTTGGTGCAATGGTTCAAAAACTAAAATTAATTACAGACCTGTTCACAGATCAACGCTAACAAATGATGTACAATATTTTCCTCCGCAGGAAAGAGTATATTAATGGTTCAATTAAATTTACCTGCAAACTCAAAGGTAGAAAAAGGTCAATACTATAAAGATAAAACAGGGTCAAAAAATATTAGAAAAGTAAATGTTTATAGATGGGATCCATCTAAAAACGAAAATCCAAGGCTTGATACCTATGAAGTTGATATGGACAACTGTTCATCAAAAGTCCTAGATATTTTAAATAAAATTAAAAACGAAATTGATCCTTCTGTAGCTTACAGAAGATCTTGTGCTCATGGAGTTTGTGGATCTTGTGCGATGAATATGAATGGAAAAAATGGTTTAGCATGTACAAAAGCCCATTCTGAATTGGATGGAGATATTGATATTTATCCTTTACCACATCTCAAAGTCTTAAAAGATTTAATCGGTGATTTAAGCACATTATATAAACAATATGAGTCTGTTGAACCTTGGTTAAAAACCTCAAAAGTAAATGATAAAGAGAATATCCAATCTAAAAATGACAGAGCAAAATTAGATGGATTATACGAATGTATTATGTGCGCATGTTGTTCAACGTCATGTCCAAGTTATTGGTGGAACGGTGAAAAATATTTAGGTCCAGCTGTATTACTTCAGGCTTATAGGTGGATAATTGATAGTAGAGATGAAGATAGAAAAGAAAGACTTAAAAAAGTAGCTGACGAACTCAAGCTTTATAGATGCCATACTATCTTGAATTGTACAAATGCTTGCCCAAAGGGCTTGAATCCTGCAAAAGCTATTGCAGAGATAAAGAAAATGCTTGCAACGGCCTAATTACTTAATTAAATAATTTCACTCATGAATATAATCAAACATTTCGTTGGTGGAAAAGTAATAGATGGTACTTCACAAAGAAAAGGACAAGTTTTTAACCCTGCTACTGGAGAGCAAGAATCAGAAGTTATTTTAGCTAGTAAATCAGATTTAGATAAAACAGTTGAAATTGCTAAGAAAGCCTTTGAGACATGGTCACTTAAGCCTGCACTTCAAAGAGCTAGGATAATGTTTAAGTTTAAAGAACTTATAGAAAAAAATTTTGATGAATTAACAAAGTTAATTGTCTCTGAACATGGAAAAGTTTATGAGGATGCAAAAGGATCATTAATAAGAGGATTGGAAGTTGTCGAGTTTGCATGTGGAATTCCTCATGTGCTTAAAGGTGAATTTTCTGAGAATGTTGGGACAAATGTTGATAGTTATTCCATGCGACAGCCTTTAGGTGTAGCTGCTGGAATAACACCTTTTAATTTTCCTGCAATGGTGCCAATGTGGATGTTTCCATTAGCTATAGCATGTGGAAATACTTTTATTCTTAAACCATCAGAAAAAGATCCTTCATGTCCGATGAGATTAGCAGAATTACTTCACGAAGCTGGTCTTCCTGACGGAGTTTTCAATGTTGTTAATGGTGATAAAGAAGTTGTAGACGCTATACTGACAAACAATGATATTAAAGCTGTAAGCTTTGTTGGATCAACACCTATAGCTAAATATATATATGAGAACGCTGCCAAAAATGAAAAAAGAGTTCAAGCATTAGGCGGAGCTAAAAATCATTTAGTAGTGATGCCTGATTGCGATTTAGAAGGAGCCGTAAATGGTCTAATGGGTGCTGCATATGGTTCTGCAGGTGAAAGATGTATGGCTCAGTCTGTTGCTGTAGCAGTTGGTGACATTGGTGATGAGTTGGTATCTAGGTTAGTAAAAAAAGCTGAAGCATTAAAAATTGGTCCTGGTATGGATAAATCCTCAGAGATGGGTCCTCTTGTTACAAAACAACATTTAGAAAAAGTAAAAGGATATGTTGATTTAGGAGTTGAAGAGGGAGCTAAGTTAGTTCTTGATGGCAGAGATTTAAAACTTCAAGGGTATGAAAATGGTTTTTATATAGGTGGGTGTTTGTTTGACCATGTAACTACTGATATGAGAATTTATAAAGAAGAGATTTTTGGTCCAGTTCTATCAGTGGTTAGAGTAAAAACTTTTGAAGAAGCAACCAAAATGATCAACGAGCATGAGTACGGAAACGGTGTAAGTATTTATACTAGAGATGGTGATGCAGGAAGAACTTTTGCAAGTAAAATCCAAGTTGGAATGGTTGGAATAAATGTTCCAATACCAGTTCCTATGGCATTTCATAGTTTTGGTGGATGGAAAAGATCATTGTTTGGAGATAGTGGGATGCATGGCATGGAAGGAATTAAATTTTATACAAAATTGAAAACTATTACCTCTAGATGGCCTTCAGGCATAAGGTCAAATCCTGAATTTATTATGCCAACTATGGAATAAAGTATGTCAAAAATTTCTTTAATAGGTGCTGGTCAAATAGGTGGGACTTTAGCTCATTTAATTGGATTAAAAGAGCTTGTAGATGAGGTTGTACTCTTTGATGTTGCTAGTGGAATTGCCAAAGGAAAAGCCTTAGATATTGCACAATCTTCATCAGTTGATGGATTTAACGTAAAATTTTCAGGAACAGATAATTATGAAGATATTAAAGGTTCTGATGTAATTATCATAACTGCAGGAGTACCGAGAAAGCCAGGTATGAGTAGAGATGATTTACTTGGAATTAATTTAAAAATTATTAAGCAGGTTGCAGAAGGAATAAAAGAAAATGCACCTAACGCTTTCGTTATATGTATTACAAATCCGTTAGATGTAATGGTAATGGCATTTCAAAAATATTCAGGCCTTCCAGCAAATAAAGTAGTTGGGATGGCTGGTATTTTAGATAGTTCACGTTTTAAACTTTTTTTATCTGAAGAATTAAATGTACCTGTAAGAGAAATTGATGCAATGGTAATGGGTGGGCATGGAGATACAATGGTACCTCTTCCAAGATTTACTAAGATCTCTGGAAAACCTTTAATGGATTTATTAAAAGATGGAAAAATTTCTGAAGAAAAATTAGAGAGTATTAATCAACGAACAAGAGATGGTGGTGCTGAGATTGTTAAACATTTGGAAAAGGGATCTGCATTTTATGCACCAGCGGCTTCTGGAGTAGAAATGGCTGAAGCATTTTTAAAAGATCAAAAAAAACTTTTACCATGTGCAGCATATCTACATGGAGAATATGGGATTAATAATGTTTATGCTGGTGTTCCTGTTATCATCGGAAAAGAAGGTGTTGAAAGGATTGATGAAATTGATCTTAATGAGAATGAAAAAACAGAATTTAATAATTCTGTGGAAGCAGTCATCAAATTGTGGGATGCGGCATCAAAAATAGATCCTGATTTGAATAAAGACTAAATGAATATTCACGAGCACCAAGCAAAACAAATTCTAAAAAAGTATGGAGCGAATGTACCCGAGGGAGTATTTGCATTTAATGTATCTGATCTTTTGCAAAAAACTAAAGAATTGAAAATTGATAAGTATGTCCTTAAAGCTCAAATTCATGCTGGTGGAAGAGGTAAGGCTGGTGGAGTAAAAATTGTTGATAATTTAGAAAATTTAGAAAAAGAAGCAAATATTTTGCTTGGCAAAAACCTAATTACTCATCAAACAGGACCTTTAGGTAGAGAAGTAAAAAGACTATATGTTGAGGAGGTATCTAATATTAGTAAAGAATTTTATCTCTCTTGCCTAGTTGATAGAGCAAGTTCAAAAATTGCATTTATTTCAAGTGATCAAGGAGGAATGAATATTGAAGAAGTTGCCCAAAATACACCTGAAAAAATCTTAACAACTCAAGTCGATTTTAACGAAGAAATTTCCGAGGTTGATTGTAAGAAAATTATTAAGGTTTTTGAATTAGACGATAATTCTGGTTCAGAAGCTATAAGCCTAATAAAAGCAATTTATAAATTGTTCATAGAAAATGATGCAAGTTTAGTAGAAATTAACCCACTTATTTTAACGAAAGAAAATAAAGTAGTTTGTCTCGATGCAAAAATGACATTTGATGAAAATGCATTATTTAAACATCCTGAGATTCAAGAATTAAGAGACTATAATGAGGAAGAAGCCACTGAAATTGAAGCAAGCAAACATGACTTGGCATATATAAAATTAAATGGAAGTATAGGATGTATGGTAAACGGTGCAGGATTAGCAATGGCTACAATGGACATCATAAAGCTTTATGGTGAAGAGCCTGCAAATTTTTTAGATGTAGGAGGTGGAGCATCAAAAGAAAAAGTTTCTGCTGCATTCAAAATTATTTTATCAGATAAAAATGTTAAAGGAATATTGATAAATATTTTTGGTGGAATTATGAGATGTGATGTACTTGCGCAAGGTGTTGTAGATGCAGCAAAAGAAATTAAAATTGAAGTTCCGTTAGTAGTAAGATTAGCAGGAACAAACTTTGAAGAAGGAAAAAAGATATTAGAGAATTCTGCTTTAAAAATTATATCTGCAAATGACTTATCAGATGCTGCAAAAAAAGTTGTAGAGGCAATAAAATAATGTCAGTATTAATTGATAAAAATACAAAAGTAATTTGCCAAGGTTTTACAGGATCCCATGGTACTTTTCACTCTGAACAATCTATTAAATATGGAACAAACTTAGTTGGGGGCGTAACACCAAAAAAAGGTGGACAAATTCACTTAGAAAGGCCAGTGTTTAACACAGTTAAAGAAGCAAAAGATGCAACTGGTGCTGATGCAACAATGATATATGTGCCTGCAAAGTTTGCTTCGTCAGCCATCATTGAGGCCATCGATGCATCTATTCAATTAATTGTTTGTATTAGCGAAGGAATACCAATTCTAGATATGTTAAAAGTAAAAAAAAAATTACAAAATTCTAAATCCAGATTAATTGGTCCAAACTGTCCAGGAATAATTACACCTAATGAATGTAAAATTGGAATAATGCCAGGTAATATTCATAAAAAAGGTTCAGTTGGAATTGTATCTAGATCAGGAACACTAACCTATGAGGCAGTTGCTCAAACAACCGAGAACAATCTTGGTCAATCAACATGTATAGGAATTGGTGGGGATCCAATTAATGGAACTAATTTCATTGATTGCCTTGATTTATTTTTAAATGACGATCAAACAGAGTCTATACTAATGATTGGAGAAATAGGCGGAACTGCCGAGGAAGAGGCCGCAGAGTTTGTCAAAAATCACAAAATAAAAAAACCAATTGTTGGATTTATTGCTGGAGTAACTGCTCCACCAGGGAGAAGAATGGGACATGCAGGAGCTATAATTTCAGGTGGCAAAGGAAATGCTGAAGAAAAGATAAAAAAAATGCAAGATTGTGGTATTACTGTTGCAGATTCTCCCTCTGATATTGGAAAAACGCTACTAAATAAATTGTCTAATTGATAACATTTTGTTTGTATAATATTTAAAGAATTAATATGTCAGCTTCCAAAAATCTTGAGTACAAAAAAACTTCATTTTTAAATAAATCAAATAATGCATTTATTGAGCAAATGTATGTAAAGTTTATAAATAAAGATCCTAGTTTGCCAGAAGGTTGGAAAGAGTATTTTCTCGATATAAGTGAAGATTTAGACTCTGTTGTTAGAGAAATAAAGGGCCCCTCATGGAGTCCAAAAAAAGTAAAAATAAAAAAAAATATAGAATTTAAAAAAGAAGAATCTGGTCTACAAGTTAATAAAGCTGATGTAATAGATGGTAATAGTAATTCAATAAGAGCTGTTTCACTCATTAGATCTTATAGACAAAGAGGCCATCTACTTTCTAAACTAGATCCACTTGAAATTAGAGAAAGTGAATATTTAGATGAATTACACCCAGAAAATTATGGTTTTAATAAAGAAGATTATGATAAGCAAATTTATTTAGATGGTGTTTTAAATAAGGAGTATTCTAACATAAGAGAAATTTTATCTATTCTTAGAAAAATTTATTGTAGGTCAATTGGTTATGAATATATGCACATATCCAACCCAACTGAAAGAAAATGGTTTAGGGATAGAGTAGAAAAAGACGACAATGCATTAAAATTTACTGAAAATGGCAAAAGTGCAATTTTAAACAAATTAATCCAAGCCGAGGGATTTGAGAAATTTTTGCATACTAAGTATGTTGGTTCTAAAAGATTTGGTTTAGATGGTGGTGAAAGTTTAATTCCAGGTTTAGAACAAATTATAAAAATTGGGGGCCAGTACAAGATTAAAGAAGTTAAAATTGGAATGTCTCACAGAGGAAGACTAAATGTTTTAGCTAACGTCTTACAAAAATCATACAAAAGAATATTTAATGAATTTGCAGGTGAAATAAATAATACAGACGAGGATAGTGCTGGGGACGTGAAATATCATTTGGGAGCTTCTTCTGACAGAGAATTTGATGGAAATTCTGTACATGTGAGTTTAACAGATAATCCTTCGCACTTAGAAGCAGTTAATCCAGTTGTATTAGGTCAAACTAGAGCAAAACAATTTTTTCATAAAGATGCTGAAAGAAACAAAGTAATTCCAATTTTAATACATGGGGATGCCGCGTTTGCTGGACAAGGTATTGTTGCTGAATGTTTTGCAATGTCTGGTTTACCAGGACACAACACAGGTGGAACTATTCACATAATAGTAAATAATCAAATAGGATTTACTACAAGTCCGAGGTTTGCAAGATCTTCCCCTCACCCATCAGATATTGCTAAAATGGTTGATGCACCAATCATCCATGTTAATGGAGATGATCCAGAAGCTGTTGTTTATGGGTCAAGAATTGCAACAGAATTTAGATTAAAATTTAATAGAGATGTAGTTATCGATTTAGTTTGTTACAGACGATTTGGACATAATGAGGGAGATGAGCCATCATTCACCCAACCACTGATGTATAAAAAGATTAGATCACATCAATCAACAGCAAATATATATGGATCTAAGCTTATTAATGAAAACTTAATATCTAAAGAAGGTTTAAATGATCAAATAAAAAAATTTAAAGATCTTTTAGATGATCAATTTAAGACAGCTAAAGATTATAATCCTAAAATTGAATGGTTCGAGGGAGCATGGTCTAGCTATAAACCTAAAAAAGGGAAAGATAAAAGAGGAATTACTGGAGCAGATGAAAAAATACTTAAAAATATTTCAGATAAAATAAATGATTTTCCATCCGAAATAAGTGTTCACAAAACTGTTAGCAAAATTTTGCAAAGTAGAAAAAAATCTGTCGACGATGGTTTAAATATTGACTGGTCTACTGCTGAATCATTAGCTTTTGGTTCATTATTAGATGAGGGTTTTCCAGTTCGATTTGTAGGACAAGATTCTGGAAGAGGAACATTCAGTCAGAGACATTCAGTTTTAAGAGACCAAACCAATAACTCTAGATATATTCCATTAAATAATATTTCAAAACATCAAAAAAAATTTGAAATTGTTGATAGTTTTTTGTCAGAACTTGCAGTTTTAGGATTTGAATATGGATATAGTTTAGTAGAACCAAATACTCTTACTCTTTGGGAAGCTCAGTTTGGTGATTTTGCTAATGGTGCACAAATTATAATCGATCAATTTATTGCCTCTGGCGAAAGAAAATGGCAAAGAGCTTCAGGCCTAGTAATGTTATTACCCCATGGTTATGAGGGTCAAGGACCAGAACATTCTTCTGCTAGACTTGAAAGATTTTTACAATTGTGTGCAAATGATAATCTCCAAGTTATGAATTGTACAACTCCAGCAAATTATTTTCATGCTTTACGTAGACAAATACACCGTGATTTTAGAAAACCACTTGTAATCATGACGCCTAAATCTTTGTTAAGAAATAAATTTTGTGTGTCAACCATTGATGATTTTAGTAAGCAAACATCATTTCACCGAATAATGTGGGATCATGCATTAAGCGATCAATCTAAAAATTTTATTAAATTAAAAAAATCTAGTGAAATAAAAAAAGTTATAATTTGTTCAGGAAAAGTATACTTCGATCTTTTAAATGCTAGAGAAAAGTTAAAAAGAGATGATGTGGTAATGTTTAGAATAGAACAACTTTATCCTTTTCCAGCAAAGAGTTTGGTAAAAGAACTTAAACCATATGCTAAAAATGCTAATTTTTATTGGTGTCAGGAAGAGCCAAAAAATATGGGTGCATGGTTTTCAGTTAGAGATTATATACAATGGACATTGGATACCATTAAAGCTAAAAATAACGAAGTTTCTTATATTGGAAGAAGTCCTGATGCATCACCAGCCACTGGATATGCTAAAAGGCATCAACTTGAGCAACAAGAAATTATAAATGAAGTATTTAATTAATGAGTGAAAAAATTTTAGTGCCTACTTTAGGTGAAAGTATTACAGAAGCAACAGTTTCTAAATGGTTGAAAAAAGAAGGCGAAACAGTTGAGGTGGATGAAGCAATAGTTGAACTGGAAACTGATAAAGTAAATTTAGAAGTTCCTTCTCCTATTAGTGGGACATTATCAGAAATTAGTTTTAGAGATGGAGATACAGTTGAAGTTGGAGCTGTTTTGGGCTCAATTTCTGATGGGAATGTTGATATTAAAAATGTACCTGAAAGCAAAAAACAACTTGAGGATAATGAAGAGAAAGAATTTAAAGATCAGAAAAGCAATGTAATTAATTTAGATATAGAAAAAAAACCTCAAACTAATTTAGAAGAGCCATTAGTATTAACTGAAGATAATTCAATGGAGCTATTAAAAGAAGAGCCTTTGCTTTTAACTGATGAAGTAGAAACAGAGGAAAGCTCACAACAACCAATTATTCTTTCACCTGCAGTTAGAAAAATGGTTGCAGAAAAAAATATCAACCTAAATAATGTTAAGGGAACAGGCAAAGCAGGAAGAATTTTAAAAGGTGATCTAATTACCATGATGGGAGCCAACCCACAACCCAACCAGAGAAGAATTCAATACGGTGAAGAAGAAAGAATTAAAATGACCCGTTTAAGACAAACGATTGCAAAAAGATTAAAACAAGCTCAAGAAAATGCAGCAATGTTAACTACTTTTAACGAGGTAGATATGTCTGGGATTATGGCAATGAGAAAAGATAACCAAGAAGATTTCAAAAGCAGATACGGAATAAAGCTGGGTCTAATGTCATTTTTTGTTAAAGCTTGTGTCGTTGGACTAAAATTATTTCCAGCAATTAACGCTGAGATTGAAGATCAAGACATAATTTATAAGAATTATTATAATATTAGTTTCGCTGTTGGAACTGAAAAGGGTTTAGTGGTTCCAGTGCTTAGAAATGCAGATGAGATGTCATTTGCTGAAATAGAAAAAGAAATAAAAAAATTATCTGAAAAAGCAAACACAGGTAGTTTAACAATTGAGGACTTACAAGGAGGTACATTTACAATTAGCAATGGTGGTGTATATGGTTCCATGCTTTCAACACCAATATTAAACCCTCCTCAATCAGGTGTATTAGGCATGCATAATATTGTTGAAAGACCAGTAAATGATAATGGTGATATAAAAATAAAACCAATAATGTACTTAGCCTTATCATATGATCATAGAATTATTGATGGAAAGGAATCCGTGTCGTTCTTAAAAACTGTTAAAGAAAATTTAGAAGACCCTAGAAGATTATTTTTAAATATTTAATGGCTGAAAAATTTGATGTCACTGTAATTGGAGGAGGACCGGCAGGATATGTATGTGCAATTAGATTATCACAATTAGGATTAAAAACTGCATGCATCGAGTCCAGAGGATCCTTGGGAGGCACTTGCCTTAATATAGGATGTATTCCTTCTAAAAGCCTTTTAAATATGTCAGAAAGTTTTCATAGAGCCAAAAACTTCTCAAATATTGGTATTGAAACTGGAGAA
>CABXYN010000021.1 GCA_902516395.1 uncultured Pelagibacteraceae bacterium
AAAATTCACTACCTCACCATCTATTTCTCTCCCATAAATGTTAAGAGTGAATATATCTCCAATTTTAACTCCAAAATCTTGTGCCACTTTGCTATCCAAAGAAATTTGTAATTTGTCTGGGCTTGATAAATCCCACCAGTTACCTTGTGTTAAAGGATTATCTTTCGGTATCTCATCTGACCAAGATATTCTTCTATCATTCATTATAACCCAATAACTGTCATTAGTATTTTTGATGTAAGAATTAGGATCTATCCCATTAATTTTTACAAGACCTGCAGAAACCATAGGAACTACCTCTAATTTTGACTTATTATCAGAATTAAATATCGTTTTTTCGAATTTTTCTCGTTGATCATTTTGAATTCCTAAGAAAAAATAATCTGGCGCAATTTCTGGAATAGATTTGGAAATTTCTCTTTTAAAATTTGAGCCTACAAATGCCAGTGTTAACAAAAGTGTCATTCCAAGACCTAAAGACATTATTGTAATGGGTGTGATACTTTTTGATTGAGTTATATTTTTGACTGCTATTTTTACTGAAATTTTAGAATTTTTATATTTTTTTAATAAATGAATAATTGTTACAGAAAGATAATAAAAAATTAATAAACAAATAAAATATGCAACACTATAAAATGGTATTGAAGACCTAATTGCAAAAAGACTAATTAATATTAGCAATAATATTATACTAATTATTACTGATTTCACTGAGTAATTAAATTGCAGACTTTGAAATACATTTCTAAATAAATTTGATGCTTTAACTTGATCTATAGAATTAACAGTTGGTATAGAAAAAATTATCATTACCAACATTCCAACCAAAAAAACTATAATTAAATTTAGAATAGAAAAACTTGCTTCTATATTTAAACCCAAACCATCTGAAATATATTTATCGACTATTGGGATTAAAATAAAACTTAACCCATATGAAAATACGGTAATTAAGACTAGTAAGATAGCTAATTGTAAATAATATATTGTTTTTATATTTCCAGAAAATACACCTATTGCTTTTTGAACTGCAATTGATGAATTTTTTTGATTTATAAACGATAAAAGAGTATTCGCTATACCAATACCAGCAATTAACATGGCACTTATTGATACAAGTGATAAAAATTGTGAAAAATTATCGACAATCCGTCTAATGCCTCCTGCTGAGTTTTCGGGGTATCTTAATCTAACTCTATTTTGATCTTTAAATAAGCTCTCTATTTTTTTAATACCCTCTTTACTGTTAACAGATTTGTTAAATTTAACTTTATATTCATAATTTAAAAAACTACCGAGGGTATTTAAATCTAGTTTATCTAAAGTTTTTTTTCCTGTTAAGGCAAAATCTCCAAATACAAATGCGCCGCCGATATCCGGTAAAACTTTAACTATGCCAATAACTTTAAACTCTTTGTCTTGAACTTTTACAATGTCATTTATTTTTAAGTTTAAATTTTTAAAAATATTTTCATTTACTAATATTGAACTTTCTATCTGATTTAATTTTTCTAAGGCATTATTGGGTTCGTAGAGTGCATCTCCATACAGTGGATAAAATTGATCAACTGATTTTACTCTGGTAAATGAAGTTTTATTGATTTTTTTATTAACAGTTGAAATCATTGTACTAAATTCAACCATTTGAGAAACTGTAGCAAATTTAGTAATTTTATCTATTTTAGTTTGATCACCTTCTCTATTGTTGTAGTCAATTTCTATATCACCCCCTAATAATAATTTTGCATTTTCATTAAGTTCATTTTCTAGACTATCTTCAATTGTCATTATAGAACTTAAAATAAAGAGACTTATAAAAAGAGTAATAATTATACTTGAGATCTTATTATAACTTCTTGTTAAATCTCTAAGAGCATATTTAAAATAAAGACCAAAATTTTGATTTTTATTCAATTTTACCATCCTTAATTTTAATAATTCTCTTAGAAAGATTTGCTAATTTATTATCGTGCGTCACCATAATTAAACTTGCATTTTCTTCTTTAACATAATCAAAAAGAATGTTTGAGATTAGCTCAGAATTTTCACTATCTAAATTTCCAGTAGGCTCATCTGCTAAAATTAATTCAGGCTTCATAACAATTGAACGAGCAATTGCTACTCTTTGCTGTTCTCCTCCAGATAATTGACTGGGTAAATTATTTAGTCTTTTTCCAAGACCAAACTTATCTAGGATTTCTTTTGCTTTATTAATTGGATCTTTAATTTTATTAATTTCCAATGCTAAACTCACATTTTCTATAGCTGTATAATTGGGTATTAAATAAAATGATTGAAAAACAATGCCAATATCCTTTCGTCTTATCTCTGAAATCTCATCTTCTTTTAAACTCGAAATCTCAAAGTCTTTAAATTCAATTTTTCCTGATGATGCTTTTTCCAAACCACCTATCAGCATTATTAAGCTTGTCTTTCCTGACCCGCTTTCTCCTACTACAGATATTGTTTCCTTATAATCAACTTCAAAGCTTACATCTTGTAAAACATTTATAAGATTGTTATCAGTATTATAGTTTAAGTTCACATCTGTTAATTTAAGAAGTTTAGTCATGTTTAAAAAATGTATTATTAAAATAATTATATTATGTCTAGTTGCATTTGAGGTAAATGCTGAGAATAAAGTTGTGTTATTCGGAGATAGTTTGATGGCTGGATATGGACTTAATAAAGAATATCATTTGTCTACAGTGCTTCAAAAAAATTTATCTAATAATGGATTAGATGTCAGAATTATAAATGCAAGTGTCTCAGGTGATACAACTGCAGGAGGTTTAAATAGAATAAATTGGACTCTATCTGAAAAGAACATTGATATTTTGGTTTTGGGTTTAGGCGCAAACGATATGTTAAGAGGTATAAAGCCAAACGAGACAAAAGAAAATTTAGAGAAAATAATTAAAATTATAATTAATAAAAATATTAAAATTATATTAGCAGGTATGGTTGCCCCTGAAAGTCATGGTAAAGAATACAGGGATAAATTTAATATAATTTATTCTAACCTCTCTGATAAATATAGCTTAACTTTTTTACCATTTCTTCTGGAAGGTGTTGCCTTGAAGCCAGAGCTAAATCTAGAGGATGGAATGCATCCAAATCCTAAAGGGGTTCAAATTATTAGTAAAAATATTGAAAAAAAGATAACTGATTTGATTAATTAATTTAAAGCCTCACCAGCGCTTAAATAATTATATCCGAAAACATCTGCAACTGCTTTGTACGTTACTTCACCCTTATGGATATTTAAGCCAGCTAAGAAATTTGGATCATCTTTTAAAGCTTTGTAATAACCATCACTAGCTAATTTGTTTAAAAAAGGAAGCGTAGCATTATTTAATGCGATAGTTGATGTTCTAGGGACACCACCTGGCATATTTGCTACACAGTAATGAACAATATCATCAACAATATAAGTTGGTTCAGCATGAGTTGTAGGTTTACTGGTCTCTACACATCCACCTTGATCAATTGCAACATCAACTATTACTGATCCTCGTTTCATATTCTTAATCATATTTTTAGTAACTAATTTTGGTGCTTCTGCTCCTGGAATTAAAACTCCTCCAACTAATAAATCGCATTCTGAAATTAATTTTTCTAAATCAGTTTTATCACTTAGCTGGGGAATAATTTTATCACCAAACATTTCTGATAGTTGTTTTAGTCTTGCCTCTGACTTATCTACAACGTGAACTTTTGCTCTCATTCCAGTTGCAATAATTGCAGCATTTTCTCCAACAACTCCTCCACCGAGAATTACAACTTCCGCAGGCTCTCCACCTGGAGCGCCTCCTAACAAAATACCTCTGCCTTTTTGATTTTTTTCTAAACAATGTGCGCCTGCTTGAACTGACATTCTTCCAGCAACGGCACTCATAGGAGCTAATAATGGTAACCTGCCGTTGTTATCAGTTACTGTCTCATACGCGATACAAACAGCTTTAGAGTCTACTAAACCTTTTGTTAGTTCTTTGGCAGCAGCTAAATGCAGATAAGTAAAAACAATTTGATCTTCTCTTAACATTTTTACCTCATTTGAAAGAGGTTCTTTAACTTTTACAATTATCTCTGCGTCATTAAAAATATCTTCTGCCTTATCAATTATTTTAGCTCCTGCAGATTTATATTGATTGTTATCAAAGCCTGCTTCAAAACCACCGTCATTTTCAACTAAAACTTCATGACCATTTGAAGTAAGTGTCTTTACACTATCAGGTGTTAATCCAATTCTATTTTCTTGAGGTTTTATCTCTTTAGGGACACCTATTTTCATATAAGTGAATTAATTTTTTTTACTTTTAGAATAATTCGTAATTCCAGTTCTTAATTTATCAATTATTTCATCTATATGTTTTTTCTCGCAAATAAACATTGGAGCAATAATTAAACAATCACCTGTTGCTTTAAAGTTAACACCTGCATCATAACAATGTTTAAAACATGTAAATCCAGCTGCCCCAGGTTTTTTATCCATTTTAATATCTATTCCACCCATCATTCCATATCCTCTGATGTTGTCTACAACATCAATATCCTTTAATGACATCAATCCTTCTTGGAAGTATGGAGCTAAATTTTTAGCTCTATTAAATATATCCTCTTTTTCAAATATATCTTGTACTGCTAATCCAGCTGCTACTGAAACTGGAATTCCAGAATATGTGTAACCATGAAATAATTCAACTGACCCATGAGGTGATGCATCCATTACCGCATCATAGATCTCTTCTTTACAAGCAACAGCTCCTAAAGGACTTATTCCGTTTGTTGTTGCTTTTGCCATTGTAATAATATCTGGGGTAACGCCATATTCTTGTGATGCAAACGGAGAACCTGTTCTTCCCCATCCAGTGATAACTTCGTCAAAAATTAAAAGTATTCCATGTTTGTCACAAATTTCTCTTAATCTTTGTAAATATCCTTTTGGCGGAACAAGCGTTCCTGTTGATCCTGCAATCGGTTCAACGATGCAAGCAGCAATATTTTCTGATCCAAAGTTTGTACAAATTCTCTCTAGATCATCTGCAATTTCTGCTCCTGTTTCTGGTTGACCTGATACAAATTTATGTTCTGGTAAATGAGTATGTCTCATATGAACAACCCCTGGCATTAAAACACTCGCAAATGTTTTAACATTGTTGATCATACCACCAACTGATGTTGCTCCAATATTCATGCCGTGGTAAGCTCTTTCTCTTCCTACAAATCTAAATCTCTGTCCTTCTCCTCGAGCTTTGTGATAAGCAACTGAAATTTTTATTGCTGTCTCAACAGCAGTAGATCCACAAATAGTATAAAAAATTCTATTTAAGTTTCCTGGTGTGTGTTTTGAGATTCTTGTTGCTAATTCAAATGAACCACCAAATCCTTGTTGAAATGGTTGAGCATAATCAACTGTTCTTAGTTGTTTAGTTATTGCCTCAATAATTTCTTCTCTACCATGACCTAATGGATTACAAAATAATCCTGAACTTGCATCGATTTGTGTTTTTCCATGGTGGTTTTTTAAATAAACACCTTTTGCTTCAACTATTAATCTTGGATTTGCTTTAAAGTCTCTATTTGAAGAGAATGGCATCCAATGCTCATTTAAAGAATTTGGTATTTGTGGTTTTTCTGAACTCATAAAAAATTTTTAAATTGTTATTATCACTCTCTCATAGACTAAAATAAAAAAATAGAAAATAATTTCTGTGCATTATTAGTATGTCATTACGTAATATTAAATACAACCAAAAGTTGAACCCATTTTAGACATCTTCAAATCACCTATGATTAATATGCTTACAAAATTCATTTACTTATATTCAAAATTGAACTTAAATATGACTAATTAAATTTAATTAAGGAGATAAAATGAAGAAACTAATTAGCTTTATTTTAGGAAGTTTATTCGCTCTTAACTTATCTATTTCAGCTGCAAATGCTGCTGCAAATGAAGTAAGAGTTGCTTACTTTCTAGAATGGCCAAGTCCAAATTTAGAGGACATGCAAAAAAAGAATTTTGCTAAAGCACTAGGAGTTCCAGTAAAATGGACTAACTTCACCAATGGTGGAGCTATGACTGATGCAATGCTAGCTGGGGATATTGATATTTCATATTCTCAAGGTTTAGTGCCTTTTATTAACGCTGTAAAATCTAATGCACCTATCAAATTAGTTGATATTGCAATGGAATATGGAATGGGTGGAACAACTTGTGTTACATCAAATGCTTCTGGAATTACAAAAGCAAACGGTTCTGAGCTAGAAGGCAAAAAAGTTGCAGTTCCACTTGGAACTATGGCTGAGTATGTCTTTGACGAGAGTATGAAAGTTGTTGGAGCTGACAGAAGTAAAATGGATATAATTCAAATGGATCCTGAAGAAGGTGCTGCTGCATTAGTAAGTGGTGATGTTGTAATGGCATGTTTATTTGGTGGAAATTCTATCAAAGCTGCAGTTGCAGTTGGTTCAAGACTTTTAACAGTTCAAGAAGCAAGAGATGCAGGTATCTTAGGTATAGATATTACATCTGTAACTGACAAATTCATGAAAGAAAATCCGGGTATGCTTAGAACTTTTATAGAAGTAACTCATGAAGCAAATGATAGATATAGAGCTGGTAAAAGCGATATGAATTCAATGTCTAAAGCTTCAGAAATGAAAGTTGCTGATATGAAAGAAACGTTAGATGGATTTAAATTTCTAACTCCATCAGAAACGAAACAATCGATGGAAAGCGGTAATCTTGATGGATTCCTAAAAGGTATGGGAACTCCAGGCGGTGCTGTTGATACTAGTTTTTTACCTTTATAATATTAAAGAGTAAAATAAATTTAATAGGCGCTAATTATTTAGCGCCTATTTTTTTAACATAAGTTTTATATAAAGTTTCTATGAGTGACTTAGTTTCCAAAGATCTAAATATGATTTTTAAAACTCCCAAAGGAGAAACTGTTCACGCATTAAAGGATGTAAATTTTACTTTAAAAAAAGGAGAACTTCTCACTGTTCTTGGTCCTTCAGGATGTGGAAAAACAACTCTTTTAAATATTGCTGCAGGTTTTTTGAGACCAACTTCAGGCTCTATTGTTTTGGCTGGCAATGAAATTAATGGTCCAGGAGTTGAAAGAGGAATGGTTTTTCAACAAGGGGCTTTATTTGAGTGGTTAACAGTTGCTGAAAATGTTGATTTTGGACTTAGAATGAAAAAAGAAGATCCAATAAAAACTGCTAAAAGAGTTAATGAATGGCTAGAAATTGTTGGTTTAAAAGGGTTTGGTAACACTCCTACCTACCAGTTATCAGGGGGAATGCAGCAAAGAGTAGCTCTTGCCAGATGTTTAATAAATGATCCTGATTTAATATTAATGGATGAGCCATTAGGTGCACTAGACGCATTAACTAGAGAAAAGATGCAATCTTTGGTTCTTAAAATTTGGAAAGAGACAGGAAAAACTATCATCTTAATTACTCACTCAGTTGAAGAAGCGTTATTACTTGGTGAAAGACTATATGTAATGGCACCAAGACCAGGAAGGATACATAAAGAGTATAATCTACCTTTTGCAGAAATAGGTTTAAAGGAAGATTTAAGAGAAATTAAAAAAGATAAAGAATTTTCATCTAAGCGTGAAGAAATTTTATCCATGATTTGGAATATGGAAGAAGAAATTATGGGAAAAGAAAACTAAATGTTAACTCAAATAATAACCATACTTATATTTGTATCTATCATTGGGTGCATTATGTATGGCAGAAGATTAATACAAACTGAGAAAGTTGATGCTGTATTTGGAAATCCTGAAAGAGCTAAAGGTGGAACCCATTGGGTTATTGTTGGAAGCGCCGCAATATTACTAGTATGGCTTTATTACTCTTGGGACATAGCAAAAGGTTTTTATCCAAAATCAGCAAATGAATTATGTCAAGTTGCTAAAATAAACGAGTCGCTGTTAGGATTAAAATATCAATTTCCAATAGAGGAAAGAGAGTTTAAAAGTACATCGATCATAAAAATCGAAAATAAAAATCTTCAAAAAATCACAGCAGAAATACAAAATTCTAAAGATCTTAGTAATCAACAAAAAACAATTTTAGTTGGATATATAAATCAAACTAAAACATTAATTCCTTTATTAACTAACGAGGACTTAATTGAAATGGATACCAAAATTAAAATAAGTGAAATGACAAACGAAATAAAACAATTAAGTTCAAATTTTAAAAAAGAAGATTATCCATTTGAATCAGAAGTTGAAAAAAGTGAACGATTAAAAATAATATCTGAACAAGGTAACTGGGGCATAACAACAGTTAGATCAGGAACTGGTACTATAGAAAATACTATTGAAGTTCCTTTTGTTGCAGAAACTTCAAAAGGTTTAAAATTTCAAGCTGCTGCAGAGGAACTGAAAAAAATTAATGATAAATTTTTTAAATTAAGAAATCACAATCCACAGTTCAAAAGTTCAATTAAAAAACTGAAAGATGAAGTTAAAACTTATAGAAAAAGTTTAGATGATAATGAGGAAATTGCCTCAGATTACGCAAAAAATATAGTCAAAATTGCAAGAAGAATCGAATTTGCAAGCATTTATCCGCCAAATGCACTTAATGAAATGCAAAAGGCGATTATTGAATTTGATGACCTTCAGGAAAAAGAACAGGCTGGTCTTAGATTAATTGATATAATTTTATTTCCAGCTGGAACAATTGTTTCTAGTGGGCCGAGTTGCTCAGAACAAGGTTCTGGTAGATGGTTACCTAAACCGTCAGATACATTAAATAAGTTCATCCTAATGTCTAATCCAAGTGTTGGATATAAAAATATACCTCTTCTCTGGATAGAAATGATTGATGTAAGTTCAATAGTTGGATTTATTTTACCAGATTGGATTGCTGATATTTTACCAGGCGAATACCCTGTTCATACAAGCGAGGGAATAGTTAAAGAAAACTTTAAAGGTAAAGTTTTAAAAGTTGTTACGGGTGATTTTAAACTATTTAAGATACCTGTACCTTATGGTCATATATGGGACTCGTTTTTAAGAGTATTTTTAGGATTAGTTTTTGGAATAATTATAGGGGTTCCATTAGGTTTGTTTATGGGACTAAACAGATTTGCCAAAGGATTTTTTGATCCATTAATTGAATTATATAGACCAGTACCTCCATTAGCTTGGGCTCCACTTATAATTTCAGTACTTGGAATTGATAATACTGGAAAAGTATTTTTATTATTTATGGTTTCTTTATCAATTATGATTATATCTGCAAGAGCTGGAGCATCTGGAACTCAACTTTCTAAAATTCATGCTGCACACTCACTAGGTGCTTCTAAAAGACAAATACTTCGACATGTCATATTTCCAAATTCATTACCTGAAATTCTTACAGGAATTAGAGTTGCTGTTGGTATGTGTTGGGGAACTTTAGTAGCTGCAGAATTTTTAGCTGGTACTACAGGTATTGGATTTGTTGAAAATGTTGCGAAAAAATATTTTCAATATGAAGTAATTTGGATAACAATTTTCATTATGGGTATGTTAGGATTATTGTTTGATATAACTTTAAGAAAAATAATTGATAGAACAATACCTTGGAGAGGCAAGGGTTAAATCATCTAAAATGATAAAAAAGTTTAAAGTAAGTGTTTCTAAAAATACTTTAGACAACATATATAAAAAAGTAAGAAATTATCCTTGGAATAACATTCAAAAGATGGATGAATGGCTATATGGTACCAATCATGATTATCTTAAAAAAATTTCTAAATATTGGACATCAAAATTTAATTGGAAGCTTCAGGAAAAAAAAATTAACAAATTCAACAATTTTACGACCAATATTGAAGGTATTAAAATTCATTTTATCAGAGAAAAAGGAAGTGGGAAAAACCCAACTCCTTTATTAATATTACATGGTTGGCCCGGTAGTATATTAGAATTTTTAGGGGTAATTGAAAAATTATCTCATCCTGAAAAATTTGGTGGAAACAAAGACGACTCGTTTGACGTAATTGCACCTTCTCTCCCAGGATTTGGATTTTCAGGATCTCCAAAAAAACCACTAGGTCCAAGAAAAATTGCAAAAATAATGAATGAATTAATGACTAAAAAATTAGGATATAAAAAATATATTGCACAAGGTGGTGATTGGGGAGCGGCCATTTGTAATTGGTTGGGATACGATCATTCAAAATCCTGTAGAGCAATACATGTAAACTGTTTAACAATGAGACATCCTAAAGGACCACAGAATAAATCAGAAAAAGAGTGGGAAAAAAAATTCATTAAAGATCAAATTATGGAAGAAGGATATAGAACAATTCAAGCTACTAAACCCCAAACTCTTTCATATTCAATGATTGATAGTCCTGTTGGTGTAGCCGCATGGATTTTAGAAAAATTTCATTCGTGGTCAGATATTAAAAATAACAACATAGAAAGTGTGTATACGAAAGATATTTTATTAACTAATATTATGATTTATTTAATTACTAATACTTTTAATTCTGCTAGTTGGATATATTTTGGTAGAAGAGAAGAAGGTGGAAGAAATTTTCCAAAAAATTTTAAAAAAATTAATGTACCTACAGGAATAGCTAAGTTTCCCAAGGAGATGCTTGCATGGCCTCCAAAATCTTATTTAGACAGAATATTTAAAATTTATCAGTTTTCAGAAATGAAGAAAGGTGGACATTTTGCAGCTTTAGAGCAACCAGATATATTGGTGAAAGATTTAAGAAAATTTCTAAGAAGTCTTAAGTATGATCCCTATTCTCATAATGGAAGAGGTGGCTCCTTATAAATTTTAATCCTCAAGAATTTTTATTTCTTCAGCGTCAATCGTTACACAAACTTCCTCATTAACTTTATATACGTTATTAGTATCTCCTGATACTACATACAGTTTTCCAAGGGATGAATTAAATATATATTGGTAATTACTTCCTACAAAAGAAGCATTACTTATTTTTGCCAAAATAGAGTTTGAAGTTTTTTCTTTACTAATGCTTATTTTTTCAGGTCTTAGGGCAACAGAAACGGATCCTTTTAAATCTCTTTTACTTTCAATATTTACACTCATTTCTCCTAGTTTCAGTTCATAAATATCAGACTTTTTATTAATTATTTCAGCTTTCACAACATTTGCATCACCAATAAAATTAGCAACAAATTTATTTTTTGGAAAATTATACAAATCTTTTGGACTACCCTCTTGGGCAATCACAGCATTATTCATTACTATTACTTTATCTGATATAGCCAATGCTTCTTCTTGATCATGAGTTACATAAATAGTTGTAACACCTAATTTTTGTTGAATTTCCCTTATGTCTTCTCTTACCTGTCTTCTTAGTTTAGCATCTAAATTTGATAAAGGTTCATCAAATAGTAATACTTTTGGTTTAAGTACAATAGCTCTTGCTACCGCTACTCTTTGTTGTTGTCCTCCAGATAATTCGGAAGGCATTCTATTTTCATATCCCTCTAAATTAACGAGTTTTAAAGTCTCTAATGCTTTTTCGGTATATTCCTCTTTGTTTACCTTAATCATTTTTAGACCATAAGAAACATTTTCAATTACACTCATATGAGGAAATAACGCATAAGATTGGAATACCATTGATACATCTCTATCTGTTGCTGGTAAAATAGTTACATCCTCATTATCAATTGAAATTTTACCATCTGTAGCTCGTTCAAGTCCTGCAATTATTCTAAGGGATGTAGTTTTTCCACATCCTGAGGGTCCTAATAAAGTTGTTAAAGTTCCAGCCTCAAAAGTGCAGCTAACATTATCAACAGCAACCGTTTCATTAAACTTTTTTGTTATGTTTTCAAATTTTACTTCAGCTTTTTTCATTATCCAAAATTTCCTTGTAAAATGCCTGCATTTTGATCTCGTCGTCCTAATTTACGTTGACCTATTATTAATTGCATTAACATTATTGTTATTAACATAACAACTATTAATGCAGATGAATATACTATTGCTAAACCATAGTCATTATTTTCTAATCTTCCTAATATATATGAAACAGCTAAGTCGTAATTTGCGCTTACTAAGAAGATAACAGCACTAATTGCTGTCATTGCTCTCACAAAACTAAAAACTAATGATGCTGTTATAGCAGGTTTAAGTAAAGGAAGAATTACATTTCTAAAAGTTTGAGAGCTAGATGCATTTAGAGTTGATGAAGCTTCATCTAAATGAGGGTCGAGTTGGTTCATCGCGGCTATCCCTGCCCTTACACCAACTGGCATATTTCTAAACACAAAAGCAATCACTAGGATAATTCCAGTTCCAGTAATTTCAAGTGGTGGTACATTGAATGCGAACACATAACTTACACCTATAACACTTCCTGGGATTGCAAAACTTAGCATCGTACCAAATTCAAAAGCATTTTTTCCTCTGAACTTATGTCTTGTTAATAAATATGCTGTTAAAATTCCTATTGCTGCTGTTGGTAATGCTGAAATTAATGCAATAGTAAATGTTGTATTAAAAGAATTCCAGGCTGTTCCAGTCCATAACAGTCCTCTATCATTAACCCAATCAATACTAAAAGCCTCAATATAGTGTCTTAAAGTAAAACTATGATCAACTCCCCACATTTCAACAAAACCTCCAAACATAATCATCAAATATATAACGAATGTTAGTAATGCCCACGGAAGTACGGTTGAATATATCACCCATTTAGTTTTTTTTGGAAGTTCAGGATGAACTCCACTATCTCCTTTACCAGAAATTGAAATATATGATTTTTTTCCTAGCCATTGATTTTGAAGATAAAATACTACTAGAACAACTGATAACAAAATCATCGCTAGTATTGCTGCTTTTGTTTCATCATATTGTGCTCCAACAATTGCAAAAAATATTTCAGTTGATAAGACATCGTATTCAGCCCCTAGTACTAAAGGGTTACCAAAATCCGCCAAACTTTCTATAAAGCCAAGTAAAAATGCATTTGCAATACCTGGTCTCATTAACGGTAAAGTAACAGTTTTAAATACTTGCCATTTAGAAGCTCTCAATGTTTGAGATGCTTCTTCCATTGATGGGCTTACACTTTCAACAACACCTATTAAAACTAAAAATGCAATAGGTGTGAAAGCTAGTGTTTGTGCAAACCATATTCCTGGTAAACCATAAATCCACCTTGATGGCTCAATATCAAATCCCCACTCAAGAAAAGTACTTACAACACCAGTTCTTCCAAATAAAATTATTATTGCTAAACCAATTACAAATGGTGGAGTGATAATTGGTAATACCGATAATATTCTAATCGTTTTTTTAAACCTAAAGCTAGTTCTCGCAATCAAAAGAGCAAAAGCTAATCCTAAAACCGTTGATGAAAAAGCAGTCAGTGTTCCCATTGTGACTGTATTCCAAAACACTCCACATGCATAATCACTGTAAAGACAATCTAGTCCCCAAATTCCTTTATTAAATATTTTGTCTGAAAAATTGCTTATTTCATATCCACCTTCAGTTCCTTTAAAAGCAACTGCAAACATTCTAAATATTGGAAAGAATACAAAGGTAGAAACTAAAATAATTATACTTCCAATACTTCCAACAATAAAATTATCACCATTAAGCCATCCTCGAGAGGATAACCCATGCGTAATATAAAAAATGAATGTACAGCATGTCAAAACTGCACCTGATCCTATTCCAAACTGATTTTCTACGTCGCCAAAAATTGATTGAAAAATTTCAAAATTCCATCCTCTAATTCCAATTGAAAACCCTTGAAGAAAAAAATAAAAAAAACCAATTAATCCTGAATAAAGAAAAATTTTAGAATAAAATGGATTATTTTGTGTTAATTTTAATGTTGTTAATGGAAAAAATAGAGGTATTGCTAAAGGTAAAAGCCAGTATTTGTTGTTTATAAATACTTGAGGTAAGACCGAGCCATAATCTTCTAAAGAGTATTCTAATATCCAGTTTATTGAGAAAAACCCGTCACCAGTTACATACCAAGGTAAGATTAGAAAACCCAATCCTCCTATGAGCATCCAACCGATAACGAGTCCTCTCATTAATTCCTAAAATTATCTAGGAATTACAGATACGTCGGTATCCCACTTACCTAATAGTCCAGCTCTTGTGTTTTTATCGCCATAAACTGCAAAGTCATAATCAATCAAATTAATAGTTGATAAATCTGGGGCATCTGGATCAGCTTGCGCTTTAGTATTTGCTGGTACCTGTAAAGATTTCCCTGAAGTGAAAACCATAGTTTGAATTGCAGGACTTAAAGCCCAGTCATAAAACTTTTTAGCTTCCTTCATATTTCTTGCACCTGCAATAATACTCATAGATCCAACTTCATAACCTGTTCCCTCTTCAGGAGACACAGTTACAACGGGTAAACCTTTTTTAGTTTGTTTAACTCCATCGTGCTGAAAACAAATACCTATTAAATTTTCACCTCTACCAGTTGCTTTAATTGGAGCAGATCCTGATTTAGTATAAGTGTTTATATTTAAATGAAGTGCTTTCATATAATCCCAACCTTTATCTTCTCCAAAAATTTGAAGGATTGTTGCTAAAGTTGTGTAAGCAGTTCCAGATGAATTTGGATTTGCTACTTGGATTTCTCCCTTGTAAATAGGTTTTGTTAAGTCCATCCATGATTTTGGAGCTGGTAAACCTTTTTTAGCTAAAAGATCTTTATTATAACCAAATCCTAATGCACCAACATAAATTCCTACAGATTTAAAATCTGCATTTTTTGCTTGGTTTTGTGCGGCAGGTAATAAATCATTAAAGTGAGTTGACTTATATTTTTCAGTTAAGTTTTCTTGTGCAGCTGTTAAGTGTGGATCTCCAGTTCCGCCAAACCAAACATCTCCCTTTGGATTTGACGACTCTGCTTTAATTTTTGCAAAAGTTTCACCACTGCTTGCTCTTGTCATAGCAACTTTTGTACCAGTTTCTTTTTCATAAGCTTGTTCAA
>CABXYN010000022.1 GCA_902516395.1 uncultured Pelagibacteraceae bacterium
AGATTTATAATTAATATTTAAACTGTCTAAATTTAAATCAGATTTTATAGCAAGATTTTTTATATTTAATTTGTCATCAATAGAAAAATTGATTGAAGAATTAGTGTCTAGTTTTATATTTTGATCTTTCAAAAAGTCTTCTTGAAAATTAAAATATTTTTTCAATTTCCTTGTATTTATCTTATTATTTTTACCTTTTAAAAGGATTTCCACATCTGAAATTTTAGGATCACTTTTATTTAATTTTAAATTAATAGTATTGTTATCTGAATCGCTATTACTTTCATCCAATAATGAATAATTACTTTTTAGGTCCAATTTTAATAACTTGTCTTCAAAAGTTAATTTTGTTTTAATATTCCTAAAATATAAAATATCTTGTATTTTTTTATTAATTTCTAATTTATCTAAATCAATTGTTGAGTTGATAGAATAATTTTTTAATTCACTATTTTGAATTTCAAGTTTGAATTTATTGTCTGTTTCGATGTTTACATTAGCTTCAGATAGTAGATTAGGATCTAATTTAATGAGTTTTAAAAAAATTTTAGGATCTACAAATGTTTTTTTATTTCTAATATTTCCATTTACCGTGATATTTTGATTTTTTTTAGCTATTAGATTTATTTCTATATTATTATTTTTATAATCATTATTTAATTTTAAGTTGTCAGAGAAAGCAAAATTTGAGACTAAATCTGCATTAAATTGGTTATTTTCATACCTAGAATTAATTGTACCTTCCTTGAGAAAAATATAATTTTGAATCTCGTTACTAAAGTAGGCTTCATCAAAATTTATAACCGAATCAATTTTTAAATTTTTTAATTTATATTTTTTAAGATTAAATGAGAAAACATTTTTACTTTTAAGTGGGATATCTACTTTGGATAAAAAATCTTGTTTTATATTTACCAACTTAAATATTACATTTGGGTTTATCAGTGCTTTGTCATTTTCAATATCCCCATTGATAAAATATTCACCTGTCTCTTCATTTTTAATTTCAATGCTTTTTGATAACAAATTTAAATCCTGATATTTAAAATTCAAATTAGAAATTTTTGTTAGTTTATCTTTTGATTTAAAATTAAAATTAATATTATCAAAACTACCATTACCAACTAAATTAAACTTTGCATCTTTAATATTTCCAGAAATTGTATAAGAATTAATTTTCTCTTCAATTAAATTGAAGTCAGTATCTAATTTAAATTTAATCAGTCCATTTTTAATCTGGCTATAAAATATAAATCTAGATAAATTATAATCTATTAAGTTTAATAATGAAGTAATATCTTTTATAGAGTTCTCTGAAGTTTCTATTTTAATATTTTTAATAGAATTTTCTTTTTTTATAAACTTTAAAGCATTTAAATTAATATCTAAATTTAAAATTCTTAAAGAGTTATTGTCATAAAGCAAAATTGCATTTTCTGTGTTTATATTTAATGAAGCTTGAGTTATATTTAACTTTATGAAAACATCGTCAAGTTTAAGAGTTAGGTTAGAATTATAATCTTTAACCTTATTATTTATAAAAGTATTAAAATTATCAGTTTTTATTCCATAAATGTTTAAATAAATTATAGAAACTAATAGAATGGTAAAAATAACTGAAGTTGTAATTAATATTAATTTACGCATTTATATTATATAGAGAGTTTTCTAAAAAATCATCAATTTCACCATCCAAAACTTTATCGGGATTTGAGTTCTCATAATTTGTTCTATTGTCTTTAACCATTCTATAAGGATGTAGGACATAAGATCTAATTTGATGGCCCCAGCCAATTTCTGATTTAGAACTCTCAATATTTTCGTTCTCCTTTTTTCTTTTTTGAATTTCATGCTCATACAATCTTGCTTTAAGCATATTCATACAAGTCTCCTTGTTCTTGTGCTGAGATCTTTCATTTTGACATTGAACAACAATTTTACTCGGAATGTGTGTTATTCTTACAGCGCTATCAGTTGTGTTAACATGTTGTCCTCCTGCTCCACTTGATCTATAAGTGTCTATTCTTAAATCTTTGTCTAATATTTCGATATCTATATCTTCACTAATTACTGGAAAAACCCAAACGCTTGCAAAACTAGTATGTCTTCTAGCTCCTGAATCAAAAGGTGATATTCTAACTAAACGATGAATTCCAGACTCCGATTTTAAAAAACCATATATATATTCTCCAGAAATTTTTATTACTGAGGATTTTATTCCTGCTTCATCTCCCTTATGTTCACTAATTAATTCTACTTTGTGACCTCGATCAGCTGCCCATTTCATGTACATTCTTCTAAGCATTTCAGCCCAATCTTGACTTTCTGTGCCTCCAGCTCCTGCATGAAATTCTAAATAACTATCCAATGTATCATTTTCATTAGATAAGAAACATTTAATTTCTAGTTTTTTAAATTCTGTTTTTAAGTTAGCAAATTTATCTAGCGATTCTTTAATGAGTTGTTTGTCATTTTCATCATTTGCTAATTTGAAAATATCATATAATTCAATAATCTCATCCTCGGACTGTTTGTGAGATGTTAATAAACTGTCATAACCTTTTTTTTCTTTTAATATTTTTTCAGCTTGTTTTCTATCATCCCAAAATTTTGGGTCTTCTATAAGGTTGTTAAGTTTGTTTCTTTTTGTTTCAATTTTTTGCGTTTCAAAGAAACTCCTTGATTCTTTGGTTTATTTTAATTACTTCGGATTTAAATTTTTCAATTTCTTGTTCCATTAATAAAATTTTAAAATATTTTTTTTTAATTTATCAGAATTATATTTATCATTACTAATAAATATCTGATTTTCAATTTTTTCTTTCTTATAAGACTCAATAATAGTTTTTTTCGACCCAAAATTAGCTTTTTTTCCAGTCTCAGCATCAATTACCATCATTTTAATACCTTTGGCAATTTTGAAAGGTCTGGCCTCATAAATGTTTACTGCATTTTTTATGAACTCTTTAAATATTGGTAATGCTGTTTTTGAACCTGTTTCATATTTTCCCAATCTTTTTGGATTATCATACCCAACATAAACTCCAACTACCAGATTAGAGGTATATCCGATAAACCAGGTATCGGTGTTGTTATTAGTTGTTCCTGTTTTTCCTGCTAATTGTAAATTTAAATCACGCAGTCTTTTTCCAGTACCTCTTTGTATAACTCCCTCTAGTATTGAAGTCATCTGATAAGCAGTTTGTGGAGAAAAGATTTGCTTAAAATTATTTTTTATTATTGGTGTGCTATTTCCTTCAAATGAAATTACATCACAATTTTTGCAAAATCTTTTTTCGTTATTAAAAATTGTGTTTCCCTCACTATCTTGTATTCTATCAATTATAATTGGTGTAACTAGTCTTCCGCCATTTACAAACGAACAGTAAGCACTCGTAATATTAATCAATGTCGTTTCTGCTGAACCTAGTGAGACTGATAATAGTTCATCAGGATTGTCATAGATATTAAGTTTTTTTGAAAAGTTTATAATTTTATCTATTCCCAAGTCTTGTGAAATCCTCACCGTCATCAAGTTTCTAGACTTTTCAACTCCAGTTCTTAAGGTAGAAAGACCGTAAAATTTTTTACCATAATTCTCAGGCTTCCACATCTTAAGATCTTCTCCTTGATCAAGAACAATAGGAGCATCTAGAATTAGAGATGATGGAGTATAGTTATTTTCTAATGCAAGAGCATATATAAAAGGTTTAAAAGCAGATCCAGGCTGTCTCTTTGCTTGAGATACTCTATTAAATTCACTTTTTTTAAAGCTAAAACCTCCTGACATTGCCAATACTCTACCACTGTATGGATCCATAACAACAATTCCCCCATTAACGTTTGGCAACTGTCTTAAACTAAATATTCCATCAGAAATTTTTTTTACATAAATTAAATCATTAATTTTAAATATTTGGTCAAAGTTTTTTCTTGTCCAATTAATATCTTCATAGCTTATAGTGCCATTTTCTTTATTTGATGTCTGAATTACAGTCTCAAATTTGTCAATTCTTTTTACAATTGCTATTTCCCAATCTATTTTTTTTTCTAAATTAAATTTATCTAAATTTTTATTCCAATCTTTATTCTTCCTATTATCTAAAGATCCACGCCAACCTTTTCTCTTATCATATTCTAATAATCCTTTTCTTAATGACTCGGAAGCCAAATTCTGAAGTTCTAAATTAATCGGACTTTTTATATTAAATCCCTGTTTATGAATTTTATCATATCCATAATCTTTAATTACTTTTTTTCTTATATCTTCAACAAAATATCTTGTGTCTTCCAAAAAAATTCTTTTTCTTTTTTTTAAAATAATTTCTGAATTAACTAACTCATCGTAATTTTCTTTAGAGATGAAAGAATTATCATAAAGATTTTTAATTACTAGATTTCTTCTGTACTTTGCTAATTCTTTATTTTTATATGGATTATATTTGCTGGGTGCTTTAGGTAATGCAGCTAGTAAAGCAGACTCAGAATAATTTAATTCTCCAATTGGTTTATCAAAATATTTAAGACTTGCAGATGCTATGCCATAAGATCCTTCACCAAGATAAATCTGATTTAAATAAAGTTCTAATATTCTCTCTTTAGATAATGTTCTTTCAATTCTAAAAGCTAGAATAGCCTCTTTTATTTTTCTATCCAAACTTACCTCATTAGATAAAAGAAAATTTTTTGCAACTTGCTGCGTAATGGTAGATGCTCCTTCTAATCGATTCGATTTTATTAAATTAAAAATGTTATTTTTAACTGCTCTTAATACTCCTTTTGCATCTACTCCTGGATGCCTAAAAAAATTCTTATCTTCAGAGGATAAAAATGAATGGATTATTTTTTTTGGTATGGCATTAAAAGGGACAAATATTCTTTTTTGAGTGGAGAAATCACTTATTAATATTCCATTTCCAGAATATACTTTACTTGATACAGGTGGCTTATAACTTTTCAAAAACTTATAATCTGGCAATTTATTTGAATAAAACCAAAGAAGTGAGAAGACTATTGTAATGCCGGTTAATAAAAATAAAGTTAAAGTAATTAATAGGTTTTTTAGTAATTTATTCATTTTAGTTTAAATTATTGATTGAATTTGTTAAAGTTATGGCACCGAATTTAAAATAAACTAATGAAAAAAAATCAAATTTTATGTCAAAAAATTTATACATTGATGCATCGCATCCAAATGAAACGAGAGTTGTTCTTAAAAATAACAATCATATCGAAGATTATGAATATGAAAGTGTAAACAACACACTAATTAAAAATAATATTTACTTAGGTAAAGTTAGTAGGATTGAGCCATCTTTGCAGGCAGCGTTTGTCGATTTTGGAAGGGAGAGACACGGTTTTTTATCATTTAATGATATTCAATCTGACTATTATCAACTTCCTCAAACAGACCTAGAAAAAATAAAAGAAGAAGAAGAAAAAGTCAGAGAAGAGCTATCTAAAGAAAGTGAAAATAACGAAAACCAAATTCTGGAAGGTAATAAAGAAATTAAAATTAGTGATCCGGTCGAAAAAATAGAAGATGAAAATAAAGAATTAAAAAAGAATGAAAAAAAATTTCCATCAAAAAGATACAAAATTCAAGAGGTAATTAAACCAAACCAAGTTATACTAGTTCAAGTGCTTAAAGATGAAAGAGGTTTTAAAGGAGCTGCTCTTAGCACTTTCATAAGTATTGCTGGAAAATATATAGTTTTAATGCCCAACACAGCTAAGGGAGGAGGTATTTCAAGAAAAATATTCAATCCAGGCGATAGAAAAAAAATTAGAAAAATTTTAAATGAAATAGAAATTCCTAAAGAAATGGGCATCATAGTCAGAACAGCTGGTTCAAATAAAACTAAAAATGAGATAGATGGTGATCTTAATAATTTAGTTACAGTTTGGAATTCAATAAAGGACAATGCTTTAAATTCTATTGCCCCATCTTTAATTCATCAAGAAAGTGATATTATAAAAAGGTGTATAAGGGATATGTATGATGATGATACACAAAATATCATAGTAGAAGGTAACGAAGGATATCAAAAAGCAAAAAATTACATGAAACTTATGATGCCTAAACAACTAAAAAAAGTAAAAAAATTCAGAGAAAAAATACCATTATTTTTTAAAGAAAATATTGAAAAAAAACTTTTTGAGATTTTTAAATCAGAAGTAAAACTTAGCTCTGGGGGATATCTTGTAATAAATCCAACAGAAGCTTTGGTATCAATCGACATTAATTCTGGTAAATCTATAAAACAAAAAAATGTTGAAAGCACTGCACTAGATACCAATCTTGAGGCAGCAGAGGAGATTGCCAGGCAAATTAAAATTAGAGATTTATCGGGTCTAATAATTATAGATTTCATAGACATGCTTAGCTTTAATAATCGTAAACAAGTTGAAAGAAGATTGAAGGAGAGATGTAGAAATGATAGAGCAAGAATTCAAATAGGTAGAATAAGTAATTTTGGATTACTCGAGATGTCTAGACAAAGATTAAGAGAAAGCAATATTAAGTGGTCAATTAAATTAACAAATGAAACTTCAGCCTTAAAAGTAATAAAATTAATTGAAATTAAGACCTTTGAAACAAATGCTAAAGTGGTAGAGGTTAATGTTAATGAAAAAATACTAAATTTTATAGAAAATTATTTTGCTGAGGATTTAAACTATTTCAAAAAGAAGAATAAAGTTAAAATAAACCTTAATATTGGGGAAGGATTAGGGTTACAAGATTATACGATAGAATTTAAATCGAAACTTTCTAAAGTCTTAGATAAAATTGAAAAAGTTGAAACTTTGCAAAAAATTGTAGATGAAAAAATTGATAAAGTAAAAGATCTAAAGGTGGAAAAAAAATCAAATTTTAAAAGATCAAAATTTAAAAAGAAAAAAAATTTTAAGAAAAAGAAATTAGATTAATCCTTTTTTTGGAGATGAGGGAGAGCCTTGAAGGTTCGGGGTTATTCTTCCTGAAAGGAAAGATTTTCTTCCAGATATTACAGCATATTTCATAGACTCTGCCATTTGAAAAGGATTTTCAGCTTTTGCAATTGCTGTATTAATTAATACGGCATCACATCCCATCTCCATTGCCTGGACAGCGTCAGAGGCTTGACCAATTCCCGCGTCAATTATTAAAGGTACCTTTGTTTGATTTCTTAAAATTTTTATATTTGTTTTATTTTGAATTCCTAAACCAGATCCAATTGGTGCTGCTAATGGCATAATTGCTGAGGCTCCCGAATTTTCTAATCTCTTACACATAAGTGGATCGTCATTACAATACACCATCACTTTAAACCCTTCTTTTGTTAAAACTTCTGTAGATTTTAGAGTTTCAATCATGTCTGGAAATAAATTTTTTTTATCTCCTAAAACTTCTAGCTTAACTATTTTCCAACCTCCTATTTCTCTTGCAAGTCTTAAGGTTCTTAAAGCATCTTCAGAAGTAAAACATCCAGCTGTATTGGGTAAGTACATTATTTTTTTAGGATTAATATAATCCATCAATAAAGGTTTAGATCTGTTTGATATATTTACTCTTCTTACAGCAACTGTAACGATTTCAGCACCTGAAATTTTAATAGCTTTTGCGCACTCTTTCATATTCTTATATTTTCCAGTCCCTACTATAAGTCTAGATTTGAATTTCTTATTTGCAATTTTTAAAACATCTTGTTTCATTAACCACCGCCTATGAAATGTACAATTTCTATTTTATCATTTTCATTTAAAAAAATTTTATTTAATTTTTTTTTATCAACTATTTCCTCATTTAATTCTATGGCTACTTTATTAGTTGGGGTTTTTAACTTTTTGATAAGATTTTTTAATGAAAATTTTAGATTTACAGTTAAAAGTTTGCCATTGACTACTATTTTTATTTTATTTTTTTTATTCATATAATATAAAGCTTCAATGAGTAAATTAATAATAATTAATGGTCCTAATCTTAATCTATTAGGAGAAAGAGAACAAACTCAATATGGTAGCAATGACTACAAATATCTTGAAGAAATTTGTCTGAAAAAAGCAAAAGATTTAGATATAAGAATAGAAATCAAACAATCAAATGTTGAGGGAGATATTGTCAATATTATTCAAGATGCTCGCAAAACATATGATGGAATTATAATAAATGCTGCTGGATACAGTCATACATCGGTTGCTATAAGAGATGCATTAAGTATTTTTAAAAAACCTATTATAGAACTTCATATATCAAATATTTATAAAAGAGAGGATTTTAGACATAAGTCGCTTATAAGCGCTGTCGTTACTGGTATAATTTGTGGACTAGGAATAAATGGCTATATTTTAGCCATAAACTCTATGCATGAAATCTTAAAAAATGAAAATAAATAAAAATATTATTAAAGAGTTAAATGATTATTTGGATGAATTTAATCTTACAGAAATAGAATACACTGAAAATGATGTTAAAGTTAAAGTTTCTAAAGCTAGAATATCAAACAATATTGAAACAGCTCAAAGCTTTGAAAAAAAAATAGTAAAAGAAGAAGTTTCAATTGATAACACAAAAAAAATTACTTCGCCTATAATTGGAACTGCTTACCTAGCTCCAGAACCGGGTGGAAAAAAATTTATAGAAATAGGTCAAAAAATTAATAAAGGTGATACAGTTATGATTGTTGAAGCAATGAAAACTATGAACCATGTTCCAAGTCCACTTGATGGAGTTGTAAAAGAAATTAATGTTGAAGATGGCCAGCCTTTAGAGTTTGGTCAAACTATTGCGACCCTAGAATAAGTTAATGTTTAAAAAAATACTTATAGCTAATAGAGGAGAAATAGCTGTACGTATAATAAGAGCCTGTAAAGAATGGGGTATCTCAACAGTTGCTATTCACTCAGATGTGGATAGGGATAGCATGCATGTAAGATTGGCTGATGAAAGTATTTGTGTGGGTCCTCATCAACCAACATTTAGTTATTTAAATATTCCAGCTATAATGTCAGCTATTGAACTTACAGGTGCTGAAGCAGTGCACCCTGGATATGGTTTTTTATCCGAAAATTTTGAATTTGCAAAAATATTAGAGGAAAATGATATAAAGTTTATTGGTCCCTCCGCTAATCTTATAAAAATGATGGGAGATAAAATTCAAGCAAAAAAAGTTGCTAAAGAATATGGACTTCCAGTGATTGAAGGATCAGATGGTGGTATTAAAGATATTAATGAAGCAAAAAAAATATGTGAAAAAATAGGGTTTCCGGTTCTAATAAAAGCGTCTGGCGGAGGAGGTGGAAAAGGAATGAAAATTGTCAATAAATTAGAAGAATTTGAAAATCTTTTTTTAACAGCAAAACAGGAGGCAAAAAAATTTTTTGGGAACGATGAGGTTTACATTGAAAAATTCTTTCAAAATCCAAGACATATTGAAGTGCAGGTTTTATCAGGTAAGAATAGAACTGTTCACTTGCATGAAAGAGACTGTTCAGTTCAGAGAAGACATCAAAAACTTATAGAGGAAACTCCTAGTCCAGTTTTAGATGATAATATTAGAAAAGATCTTTTTGAGAAGACCGTTAGTATGGTTAGTAAAATTGGTTATGAGGGAGCTGGAACAGTTGAGTTTATATATGAAGATGGAAAATTCTATTTTTTAGAGATGAATACAAGAGTGCAAGTTGAGCATCCAGTAACAGAGATGGTTACTGGTATTGACATAATAAAAGAGCAAATATGGATAGCTTTTTCAGGTGATACAGCTTTAAATCAAAGTGATATAAACCCAAGAGGTCATGCTATTGAATGCAGAATTAATGCCGAAGATCCAAGTAATAATTTTCGGCCTTCGCCTGGTAAAATAGGCATGTGTCACCAACCATCTGGCTTTAGGACAAGAGTTGATGGTTCTATCTACCAAGGATATAAAATTACACCTTATTATGACAGTATGGTTTGTAAAGTGATAACACATGGTAGAAATAGAGAAGAAGCAATTCAAAGAATGTTAAGATCTCTTGATGAGTTTGTAATTGATGGAATAACAACTACAATTGAGCTACATAAAGTATTACTTAAAAATAAAAAATTTATTACTTCTGAATTCAATGTAAGCTGGTTAGACAAAGAAAAGGTTATTTAACTATAACATTTTTTTAACCAAACATCATAAACAGGATGGTCGAATGGTCTAATCGATGGACTTGACGCAAATGTCCAATCATTAAAAACAAATACTTTATTATTATTATTTATTGTTTTATCTTTTACTTGCATATATGCCGTAACTTCTGGGTCATCATCAAATTCTGAATTATAACATTTTAAGACTTTTATACTTAGATTTTGAAAAGAAAATTCTTCTCCAACTTGAATTTTAATATTTGTATTTTTTGAACTAACTTTATCAAGAATACTTAACTCAGCAGTTGTTTCACTTTTTTTAAAAGTTTCAGCAAAAATATTATTTATTACAAACATACTAAAAACTGTTATTAATAAAAAATTAACTTTTCCAGCTTTTGTATTTTTTTTTAACAGCATTATTATATTTTTTTGGATGATAAGAATTTTCTGATCCTGTTTGGTTAGGCAAGTGTTCTTTTTGCCAATCATATTTTTTTAAATTATGATCATTTTCTATTTTATTATTCATGTAATGCATCCATGAATACCATTCGTTGGGTATTTTTGATGCTTCAACTTCACCCTTATAAATCACCCACCTTCTTCCTGATTTACTTTCATAATATTTATTTCCGTTTTTATCTTCTCCTACTATTTTTCCTGAAAAAAATATTTGTAATCTTGTTCCAAAAGTTTGTTGATTCCACCATGTAAAAATTTGTTTAAATACTGTCAACATAAAAGTTCATTTTATTTTCAATTTAAAATTGTAAAAATTAAGTTAGACTATAATTTTAAATTTCTATATACACAATATCTTTAAGATTCAATTTTATAAATAAATAAGGAATTTCAATGGCAAAATATTTAGTAGAGACATATTACACTTGTAGTTTTAAAGTGAGTCATTATCTCGATGATATTGACGAAAAAAATATACAAAATTTAGAAAAAAAGGATGACGGAAAATTTGAAATATTAGATGTAAAACTAGATAACAGAAAGACCAAAAATTTAGAAAAAATTGAAAAAAACAAGATAAATGTAGTTGAAAAAGAGCTACCTAAACCTGAGCAAAAAAATAGTCTAAAAATTAACCAAGAAATGTTAACTAAAAATATAAAAGATACTAGTGGTAGAAGATTTAGTATGCCAGACAGAAGAAAAGGATATATCCAAAAGGCATCAATTGGCGATCATAAAGTATATCTGCATACTGGTGAATACGAAGACGGTAAAATAGGAGAAATATTTATAGATACAAGTAAAGAAGGTGAGCTGGTAAAAGCTACAATGAATAATTTTGCTATATCAGTTTCTCTTGGATTGCAATATGGAGTTCCTTTAGATGAGTTTGTAAATGCTTTTGTAGATACTAAGTTTGAACCTTCAGGAAAAGTATTTGGAAACGATAGAATACTCAGTGCAACATCAATTCTAGATTATATATTTAGGGAATTAGCAATATCATATCTTAATAGAGAAGATTTGGCTCATACACCTTCAATAGGAGGATCTGATAGTTTAGATGAAACTGAGTCAGATGAAAATAGTGAGGATAGAACTCAGTTCTTAAAATTGGTTAAAGATATTACTAGTAAAGGTTTTGTTAGAAGTAATTATAAAAAGAAATTAGTAGATTTGTCAGATATAAAAATAAATCTTAAAGGAAAAAAATAATTATTTTTTCTTTTTAATAATTAAATTTAATTCTTTTAATTGATCATCTGAAATTTCAGAAGGTGCATTCATCATTAAATCTTGTGCATTTTGGTTCATTGGAAACATGGTAACTTCTCTTATATTTTTTTCGTTGGCCAAAAGCATAACAATTCTATCAATTCCTGGGGCTAATCCTCCATGGGGTGGTGCTCCATAACTCAATGCATTTATCATTCCACTAAATTTACTATTAACATCGTTTTTCGAATATCCTGCAATTTCAAATAATTTATACATTAATTCCGGGATATGGTTTCTAATTGCACCTGATGATAATTCAATTCCGTTGCACACAATATCATATTGATAAGCTTTAATATTTAATGGATTAGATAGGTCTAATTTATTTATTTCTCCTTGGGGCATAGAAAATGGATTGTGACTAAACTTAATTTTTTTAGTTATTTCATCAATTTCATACATAGGATAATCAATAATCCAACAAAATGAAAATGTTTCATTATCAATTAAATCTAATTCCTCAGCTATTTTGTTTCTAGCAGCACTTAATATTTTTTCTACATCGTTTTTTTTTCCACATGAAAGAAAAACAGTATCCCCAATATTTGCCTTTGTTTGATTAATAATTTCCATCAATGAAGTTTCTGAGAAAAATTTTCCAATTGGTCCTTTCGCGCTAATTTTTTCCTCTTTTTCTAATGTAAAATATGCGAGACCAGACGAACCTTGATCTTTTGCCCACTTATCAATTCCATCAAAAAAACTCCTAGGTTTATCCTTTGTATTTTTGGTAACTAACGCTCTAACTATTGAGCCATTTTTAACTAATTTCTTAAATATTTCAAATTTTACGTCATCTCTCTCAAAAATTTTTGTTAAATCTGAAATTTCCAGTGGATTTCTTAAATCAGGTTTATCTGATCCATATTTAAGCATTGCATTTTCATAAGTAATTCTTGGAAACTTTTCTTGAAGAATTTTTTTATTACTAAATGTTTTAAATAATTTTAAAAATAAAGTTTCTATCACATCAAAAACATCTTCTTGTTCAACAAAAGACATTTCTAAATCTAATTGATAAAATTCTCCAGGACTTCTATCTGCCCTTGCATCCTCATCTCTGAAACATGGTGCTATTTGAAAATATTTGTCAAACCCAGATACCATTATAAGTTGCTTAAATTGTTGGGGTGCTTGTGGTAAAGCATAAAATTTTCCAGGATTTAATCTACTAGGAACAAGAAAATCTCTTGCACCTTCAGGACTAGAGGATGTTAATATTGGTGTTTGAAATTCTAAAAAACCTAGTTTTTGCATTTCATTTCTAATAAATGAGATTACTTTTGATCTTAAGATAATATTTTGGTGTATTTTTTTTCTTCTTAAATCTAAAAACCTATACTTTAGTCTTATTTCTTCAGCATATTCTTGATCTGAAAAAACTGGCATTGGTAATTCATTGGTTTCACCAAGAATATCAATATTATTAATTTTAACTTCTATTTCTCCAGTAGAAATATTTTTATTTATTGTATCATCTGATCTCTCAATAACTATTCCTGTAATTTTAATTACAGTTTCCAAAGAAAGTTTTTCAATTTTTTTGAAAATTTCATTACTTTTGTCTATAACACATTGAGTAATTCCAAAATTATCTCTTAAATCTATAAATAAAAGATTTCCATGGTCTCTCTTCTTGTTAATCCAACCAGATAAATAAATTTCATTATCTTTATGGGACTTAGTTAATTCTCCACAAGTATGAGTTCTATATTTGTTCAATTTACAAAATCTCTTTTATCGTTTTTAAATTAATTGGTTTTTTTTTTTTTAAACTTAGTTTGTCAATCTTATATATAAATTCGTCAATTTTTCTATAAGATCTGTCAATTCTACTAATTATGAAATTTATTATTTTTTTTTCGATTTTGATCTGACGATCAGAAAAATTCTTTAAAATTATAGCAAAAATTAATTCATCATCTGGATTTTCAATTTCAGCGTAAAGACAATTTTTTGATCTTGATGCTAAATCAGGTAATTTGAATTTAATTTCGTTTATTGGTTTTAATGAATTTATCAACAAATACTTACTATCCTGATCTATTAAATTGAAAATTGAGTAAAGTATTTCTTCCTCACCACACTCTTCAAAATCATCAATAACTATACTTTCATGTAATTTAAGAATTTTAAAAATTGAATTATCAATTTTATTTCCCTTAACTAAAAATGCTTTAGATTTTAAACTAAAGATATTTGCTAAGTGGCTTTTTCCTGAAAATTTTTCACCTGATATATTTAATATTTTTTTATCCCAGTCAGGCCATCTATTAATCAAATTAAATGCGTTAGAATTACTTTTTGATAAATAAAAATCATGTTCATTAAAATTAGATTTATAATCAAAATTTAGAAGTAATTGATTTAATTCACTCATTTTATTTTCCAGTTAGTTGAAGAAATATCAATAATCATATCATAAGATAAAATATCTTTTAGAAATCTTTTTGGATTGCTGCTATAATAAACCTTATATATAATCGTGTTCCTATCAAACTTTTCAATATTAAAGCTATTCACATAATCTAAATTACCCAAAGCATTTTCTAATTTTAATGATTTCTCTATATTATTTGACTCTACTGATAATCGGATTGGAACAGATGTAGATGGATTCATTTTATTTATAGATTTCCAATT
>CABXYN010000023.1 GCA_902516395.1 uncultured Pelagibacteraceae bacterium
AAGGTATAATTTATATTTATTTGTTTGTGGAGGCATCTTTCATTATTTCTTCTATAAGTTGTAAAAAACTAATATTATTATAACTTGCAATTTCTGGAACTAAAGATAGCGAAGTCATTCCCGGTTGGGTATTCAGCTCTAACAAATAAAATTTATTTTTGTAAAATCTGAAATCTGATCTCGACACACCTCTGCAATTTAAAAGTTTATGTGCTTTCATGGCGATTGAATTGATTTTATTAAAATTTCTATAAGTAATATTAACTGGAATTATATGCTCTGTTTTTGCATTAGTGCTGTACTTTGCTTCATAATCGTAAAATTTCCTTTTAGGTTTTAATTCTATTATACCCAATTTTTTATTTCCTAGAATGGCAGCCTGAATTTCCCTTCCAGGAATATATTTCTCAACTAATATTTCTCTAAATTTTTCTAGCTTCATTAAATTATGAATAAAATTTTTTTTGTCAGTTATACATACTCCTACACTAGAGCCTTCGTTGATAGGCTTAAGAACTACTGGGAATTTAAACCTTGTTTCAATTTTTTTAATTATATTTTCATAATATAAGTTTTTTCTAAAAATAAATTTATAATATGGTGGTGTAAGAATTTTATTCTTTATAAATATTTTTTTCGATATTTCTTTATCAATTGCCAGAGATGATGATAAAACACCAGAGTGAGTATATTTTACTTTTTCAGACTCAAGAATAGATTGAATGTAGCCATCTTCGCCATATCTACCGTGTAAAAGATTTAAGACCAATCTTGGCTTAAATTTTCTTAATTTTTTAATAAAATGCCCATCTGGTTCAATTGTTAAAATTTTGTATTTCCTATTTTTTTTTAACTCTTTAGCTACGCTTTTGGCTGTTATTAAACTAATCTCTCTCTCATTCGAATATCCTCCAGCTAATATTAAAATTTTATCCATTATTCGACTACTACAATTTCTAACTCTAATTTAATACCAGTTTTATCTTTAACTTTTTTTTTTACAAAATTAATCAATGACTTCATATCTGCAGATTTTGCATTTTTCTTATTCACAAAAAAATTAGCATGTTTTTCAGATATTACTGCATCCCCATAAGATGTTTCACTGGGAACGCTTGATCTAATTAATTTCCAAACCTTTTTATCAGTTTGATTGATAGGATTTTTAAATGTACTACCACTTGTTTTAATTTTAGTTGGTTGATTCATGTTTTTGATTGCATTTAGTTCGTTCATATAATCATTTATTTCTCCTCTAAGTTTTTCCTTTCCTTTGAAAGTGGCACTTAAAAAAATTAAATCTTTAGGTAATTCGATTGATCTATAATTAAAATTTATATTTTTTGCGGGTATGCTTCTTACAATACCTTTAAAATCTACCAACTGAATGGAAATAAGAACATCTTTAAATTCTTTATTAAAACATCCAGAGTTCATTCTGATGCCGCCGCCTATGGAGCCAGGAATACACGACATAAACTCTAATCCAGATATATTAAAATCCTTTGCAAATTCTGATACTTTTTTTTGCGAGACAGCGGTTCCTGCTATAATTGTTTCTTTATTTAGTAAAGTAATATTTGAAAAACTTTTCCCTAACTTAATTACAGTGCCATCGTATATTTTATCATCAAATAACACATTTGAACCATTCCCTAAAATAAATATTTTACCTCGTAAAGCATATTGTTTTAGATATTCAATTAGGCTCTTTAGGGAATTTGGTTTAAAAAAAATTTTAGTTTTTCCTCCAATATTAAACCAATTAAGATTTTTTATACTCTGATTGAAAAGAACATCTCCATCAATTGATAATGCTAATTTTTTTATATCTTCAGTTTCCATTAAAAAATATTTTTTAAATTCTTCATCCAGTTTGATATGGATCCAGCACCCATGCCTATATAAATTTTCCTTCCAAATACATTCTGTTTTATGAATTTTTGTAATTGTAACTCATCTTCAACTTGTATTAACCTAATATTAGAATTTTTTATTATTAATTTTGCAAATGAATGATATGTAAAATTAAGCTTGATTTTTTCGTTAGCTGTATAAATCGGACACAATATAACTGTATCTGCTTTTTTAAAACATTTAGAAAACTCTTTTTTAAGACTTATTAATCTTGAAATTCTGTGCGGTTGAAAAACACATACAATTTCTTTATTTTTATAAACATTTCTAACACCACTTAAAACTGAGCTTATTTCTGTAGGATGATGGGCATAATCATCATAAAAACTTACCATATTATAATCAAATAGATGAGAAAATCTTCTCTGAACTCCCTTAAAATTGTATAATCCAGCTTTTATATACTGTTCAGGTAGCCCTATTGTAAATGCTAAAGCAGCTGCGGCCGTTGCATTACTAATATTGTGTATCCCAATCATTGGAAGCTTAATACTTTTTATTATTTGTTTTTTGCTTGGTATATTTATTTTTATATCGAAAATAGAAAGATTAGAAGTTTGTTTTATATTTACTATTTGAAAATTTGACTTTTTATCTTTGCCATATGTGTAAAAATTCTTATTTTTGGTTTTATTTATAATACTTTTAAGATGTTTATCATCATTACAAATAAACCCTTTTCCTACAGATGGTATTTTTTCTATAAATTCTGCAAAACTTTTCTTAAGATTATTAATATTTTTATAAAAATCTAAATGCTCATAGTCTAAGTTAGTTAAAATAGAATATGTAAAAGGAATTTTTAAGAAGCTTCCATCTGACTCATCAGACTCAGTAACGCACCAGTTACTTTTGCCTAATTTTGCAGAATTACCAAATGAATTTAAAACACCACCATTAATAATAGTTGGATCTAAATTACCAGATGTAAAAATGCTTGATACTAATGACGTAGTTGTTGTTTTTCCATGTGAACCGGTTACAACTACATTTCTCATAAAAGATACTATATGACCCAACATATCTCCTCTTGTATAAATTGGTAAATTTTTTTTTATTGCCTCTGCAACTTCAGGATTGTTTTTTTTTATTGCTGAGGAAATTACCAACATAGTAGTTTTTTTTACATTTTCTTTTCTATGATTAATAAATATTTTAATTTTTTTTTTTCTTAATCTTTCAATATTTCGATTATCTGTAATATCACTACCTTGAACTTTGTAACCCAATCCATTCATAATTAAAGCTAGTCCACTCATACCGATTCCTCCAATACCAACAAAATGAATAAGTTCGTTTTTTCCTAAATCAATTTTCATTTATAAGCTCAATTAGTTTAAATTTATTTTTTTCCCAGGAATTTTCTTTAGTCAGTTCAATCAAGTTTTTTTTTATAGAAAAATATTTATTTTGATCTTCAAATATTTTGGTTATTAAGTCGATAAAATTATTTTCATCAATATCTTTTTGCATAATTAACCAACAACATTTATTTTTTTCGTAAAATTCTGCATTATAGTATTGATGATTATCTTTAGCATAGGGAAATGGAATTGCTATAAATGGAATATTTAAATGACTTAATTCTGAAATTGTAGATGCACCAGATCTTGTAATAGCTAGATCATAATTGACAGCTTTAATAAATAATTTATCATCAAATTCAAATAACTCATGTTTTATATGGTTTTTTTGATATAATTCACTGATATTTTCTTTTGATTTACGATCAATAACTTGCTGTAAAACACTAATATTTTGATTTTTTGAGATTTTAGTAATCATTTTAGAAATGAATTCATCAAAAAATTTTGCACCCTGACTTCCTCCAATTATTAGTATTTTTTTTTTTTCATGAACAATTTTTTTTTTATTTCTTTGAAATTGATAGATTTGTTTCCTTAGCAATGGTTTAATTAGAAAAATCTTATTTAAAAGATTTTTAGAAACACCTCTTAAATTTTTATCATAGCAAATAATTTTTTTTGCAAAACTTAGTGTTAATTTATTTACTCTACCTATAACTGAGTTTGGTTCAAAAATATAAATTTTTATATTTAAAAAATTTGAAGCTAAACATAAAGGTAGTGACATATATCCTCCGGTACTAATTAAAATATTAAAATTATTTAACTTTAAATATTTATAAGATTTTAATATAGAAATACAAAATTTTATTAAATTGTATGGAAATAAAAGTATATTTGAAAATAAGTTTGGTACATCTATTAATGAAAAATTATAATGTTTCCTATTTATATACTTTGACCCCCTCATGTCTGTTACGATTTGTATTTTAAAATTGTCTTTTAAATTATCGTATATGGTTAATGAGGGAATTACATGACCACCTGAACCTCCAGTTACAATAAGTATTTTTTTCATTAATTTACTCTATTTTTCTTTTTGTTAAATTTAGAACTATTCCTGATAATATAGCTGTACTAACTATTGAAGAACCTCCATAGCTCAAGAAAGGTAGTGTCATACCTGTGGTCGGTAGTAATCTAATGTTAACTCCCACATGTATAAAAGTTTGTAATAAAATTAAGGAAACACATCCAATAAGAATTAATTTCAATAAGTCTTCATTTAAAATATTAATTTTTTGAATTATTTTATATGAGAAAATAAGATACAAAAGTAGTATACCAATGACTATAAGTGCACCGAATTCTTCTGCTATAACTGAGACTATGTAATCTGTATGAGCCTCTGGAACTCTCGAATTAAGTGTTCCCTCTCCAACTCCTTTACCAAAAAAACCACCATTTATAATTGCATCACTTGCTTTTTCAGCCTGATAATTATTACCTGAACTGGAGTCAAAAAAAGCTAAAAGTCTTGATTTAATATATTCAAATTTAGGAATAAACATCACCAAATAACTCACAGCAGTACCAACTAAAAAAAAGAACATAAAAAAAATGAAAATATTTATGCCAGATACAAAGATTATAGCCAACCAAACCATTGATATCAAAAGAGTTTGCCCAATATCAGGTTGATAGACAAGCAGCATTAAAATTGGAAGTATGAATAAAATGCTTAAAAAATATTTAAAATATAATCTTCTGCTTTGAATAGTTAACATTAATGACAATGATACTATAAAAAAGGGTTTAACAATCTCAACAGGCTGAAATCTAGGCAAAAACATCAAATCTAGCCATCTTTTTGAACCTTTTACTTCAATTCCCAGGAAAGGAACAAGCAGCAAACTTAGAAATGCAACTAAGAACAAAATCAATGAAAGTTTTGTTAAAATTTTTTGTTTCAAAAAAGAGAATATAATCAAAATTGCAATTGCTAAAACTATGTAAGCAAAATGTTTAAAAAAAAAATAATATGATTTTGTATCTAATTTATCCGAAGCTATAAGAGAAGTAGAGACTAGTGAAAAGAAGAGACCTAATAAAAATAAACCTAAAATTAATAATAGTAAAAATTTATCTATATTTTTCCACCAGTCATAAAAATTATCTAAGTATTTATTCATATTCTAATTTTTTTAAGCATAGTTCTTGTAATGTTATTAAAAAATTTTCCTCTCTCTTCAAAGTTTTTAAATTGATCAAATGATGCAGCACATGGGCTAAAAAGAATTACTTTTTTTTTATTATCTTTTTTAATATCGTTACCTAACTTTTTCATAATCTCTTTAAGTGTTAATGAGGACTTATAAGAAATTTGATTTGGAAGCGAACTAATCAAAAAATTTCTATCTTTTCCATAGACGTAAGCTTTAATATTTGAAATATTTTTTTTTTTTAATTTAAGTTTATCTCCTTTTTTAGAAAGTCCTCCTAATATCCAATAGATATTTTGATATTTTTCAAGTAATGGGACTGTTGAGGAGAAGCTAGTAGATTTTGAGTCATTAATAATTAACAATTTTTTTGATTTATAAATCATTTGTTGTCTATAATCCAACCCTTTAAATTTATTTGCAGTATTTGTAACTGTTTTTAGATTTAGTTTAAGTACCTTGGCTATACTGAAAACGAAACTTAGATTTTTCTTGTTACTAGAATTATTAAAATAAATATTATCTATTTGTCTATAGTATTTTTTATTTTTTAAATAATTAATTTTTATTATTTTTGATTTAATTTTATTATTTTTAATTAGTTTATTTAAAAAATTATTTTCATTTTCTATAAAACTAAAGTCTTTGTTCTTTTGCGATTTTATAATTTTAAATTTTGCTTCAACGTAATTTTTAAAAGATCCATGCCTTTCTAAATGATCTGGACTTAAATTGAGTATGATTGAATACTTAGACCTAAAGTATTTGCTATAATCAAGTTGATAAGAAGATGCTTCAATTATAAAAATTGTATTATTTTTAATTTTTTTTTCCATTAATACTGGATATCCAATATTACCGGTTAATCTTACATCCTTTTTATTGTTTTTAAGGACCTCATAGAGCAATTTCGAAGTAGTGGATTTACCATTAGTTCCAGTGATTGTAATTTTATTTATATTTGGATAACTAATTTCAAATATATCAAGCTCAGTAATAATTTTAGTCCTATTATTTCTTAAATAACTTGAAATTTTACATTTCTTAATATCTATCCCTGGACTTAGAACAATAAAATCAAATTTTACAGATGACAATTTGTTAATATTTAATAACTGTTTTCTTAACTTAATTGGAATATTTTTTTTATTATCATCAAAAATTGTACAGATGTTATTTTTTTTTAAAAAATTAAAACAAGAAATACCAGACTTGCCAAAACCATAAATTAAAATTTTTCTATTTTTAAAATGAATTTGTTTTTCATTCATTATCTTAGTTTTAATGTTGCTAGACCTATCATTGCTAAGATAATTGATATAATCCAAAATCTGACAACGACGGTAGACTCTGGCCAGCCCTTTTTTTCAAAATGGTGGTGTATTGGTGCCATTTTAAATATTCTTTTTCCAGTAAGTTTAAATGATATAACTTGAGCAATTACTGAAACAGCTTCTAACACAAACAATCCACCCGTAATTGCTAAAACGATTTCATGTTTTGTAATAATACCAACCGCTCCCAATGATCCTCCTAAAGCTAATGAACCTGTATCACCCATAAATATCTTGGCTGGTGGTGCATTAAACCATAAGAAACCTAAACAAGATCCTATTATTGCCCCACAAAAAATTGATGCTTCTCCTACTCCTTCAATATATGTAATTTGTAAATATCCTGAAAAAACTATATTCCCTGTTACATAACTAATAAAAGCAAAACATGCTGCAACTAATATTACTGGTACTGTAGCTAAACCATCTAGCCCATCAGTCAGGTTAACTGCATTTGATGATCCTACAATAACAAATAAATAAAATGGAATGAAAAACCAACCTAAGTTAATTATTAAGTTTTTAAAAAATGGAAAATAAAGATTTTGTAGTTCATTAGATCCACTATAAAAATAAAGTATTGAAATTCCAACTAATGCTAAAATAATTTGAATTATAATCTTTGTTTTTGAACTTATACCACTGGAATTATTTTTTTTTATCTTTTGATAATCATCATAAGCTCCAAGTAAACCAAAAGATCCTACTATATAAAGTAAAAACCAGTTATAGGGATTTGAAAAATCACCCCATAAAATTACACCTGAAAAAATACCTAATAAAATCATTAGACCCCCCATGGTAGGGGTTCCAATTTTTTTAACTATATGTTCACTAGGTCCATCTTCTCTAATTGGGTCATGAATTTGATTTGTAGAGAAATAATTGATAAGTGGTCCTCCAACTAAAAAAACCACTATCATTGATGTAAACATTGATAAACCAGTCCTTACAGTTAAATATTTAAAAACATTCAGAAAACTAAAAATTTCAACTAGGTTAGAAAATAGACTATAAAGCATTAATTTTGCCTACTTTTAAACTTTTACTTATTTTATTTAAACCAGTGGAGTTGGAACCTTTAATCATTAAATATTCGCCATTCTTAATATTATTTATCATAAAATTTAAGATATCTTTTTTTGAATTTAATATTTCCCCACTTTTTTGTGGTTTAATTTTGTTAAATGTCTCAATAATGTCCTTGCCATATACATAGACTTTGTCAATTTTGGAATTATTAATATAATTAGCAGCTTCTAAGTGAAGCCTTTTAGAATATTTACCAAGTTCCAGCATATCCCCCAATAAAATTAATTTTCTTTTAGATTTAGTATTTAAGCTATTAAATTTATTTAAGGCAAATTGAAGAGATAAAGGGTTAGAATTGTAACTTTCATCTATTAGATTAATTTTTTTTTCTTTTAACTTAATTATACTTAAATCTCCTCTTCCCTCTGGAAATTGATAGTCATTAAAGAAAAGCTTATCTAATTTTACTAAATCAACGTAAAGAGAAATTACCGCTAAAGTTGATAAAATATTATAAATATAATTTTCTAAATTTTTTTTAATAATAAATTTTAATATTTTTTCATTATTTTTTATATAAATTATAGAGCTAGATTTTCCTTTTTTTATGTTAATCAAACTCACATCTGATTTTTTTTTAATTCCAAATGAAATTATTCGTAATTTTTTCTTTATAGACATTGATTTAAAAAATTTAAAAAATTTATCATCAGCATTTAATATAATCGAGCCGTGTTCAACAATGTTATTTATTATTTCTGATTTAGCATTAGCTACACCTTTTAAATTTTTAAAGTTTTTAATATGCGCGTACGAAATATTAGTAATAACTCCAACATTTGGCATTATTTTTTTAGTTAAAAAATCTATCTCTCCTTTCTTATCCATTCCAACTTCAAAAATACCAATTTTATCTTCATAATTTATATTGAATAAAGAAATCGGAACACCATACTTGTTATTGAAAGATTTTTTTGAATAGGACGTTTGATATATTTTATTCATCATTTGCCCCAACATTTCTTTTAAAGAAGTTTTGCCTGAAGATCCTGTGATTGCTATAGAAGAAATATTTGATGATACTCTTACAAGGTTGGCAACCTCTAAAAATGTTTTTAATGAGTTTTTAACATATACATTATTTTTCAATTTATTTTTTTTTTTATTTTCGTTAATTGAAATAGAGGCTCCGTTTTTAAAAGCTTGATTAACAAATTTATTTCCATCGAAGTTTTTTCCCTTTATACCAAAAAAAATATTATTTTTTTTTGTTTTTCGGGAGTCAATTGAGGCTTCATTAATATTAATATTTTTTTCTATTTTCTTTTTTGTTATCTCTGAAACAATATTTGTTTTCCAATTTTTATTTAAAAATTTATTTTTAATTTTAATAAATTTTTCAATACACCTTTTATCTGAGAATAACTTTTTGGAAACATATTCTTGATAGACTTCGTGACCTTTTCCAGCAACAATAACCACCTCGTTTGACTTAATATCTAAAATTGCGGATTTAATTGCTCTTTCTCTTGATGGTATTTCTATTACTTTACTCTTTGAAATGTTAGATTTGACATCTCTTCTTATTTTTTTTGGATCTTCACTTCTTGGATTGTCATCTGTTAAATATATTTTATCGCAGTATCTATTTGCAATATTTCCCATTATTTTTCTTTTGGATTTGTCTCTCTCACCTCCACATCCGAATACTAAATTAATTTTTCTTAATTTAAATTGTTCCTTCACATTTTTAATGCAGGTTATTAAAGCATCAGGTGTGTGAGCATAATCAAGAATAACAATTCCATTATTATAAAGGTTTCCCACCTTTTCAAATCTTCCATTAACTGGCTTTATTTTTGGTAAAATTTTTAAAATTTTTCCTAGTGAAATTTTACTTTTCATTGATGCCATAATTGCCATAAGTAAATTTTTAATTTGAACTCTTCCAATTAATTTTGTTGAAAAAGAATGTGTACGTTTATTAAATGTGAATGTTATTTTCTGTTCGTCTTTTAAAAATTGATGATCTATTACTGTAAAACTTGATTTTGTATTTCCTAATGTAAGTTTTTTTATTTTATTATATTGAGTAATTTTGTTTAAATTTGAAGAAATTGTTAATTCATTATCATAAATAGCATAAGAGTTTTTTTTCAATAACCTTTTAAATAAAATTAACTTGGAACTAAAATAATTTTTAAAAGTCTTGTGGTAATCCAAGTGATCCCTTGTTAAATTTGTAAATATACCAATATCAAATTCTAATCCATCTAATCTATTTTGATATAATCCATGACTAGAGGCTTCCAAAATGACATTTTCAATTTTTTTTTCTTTTAAGTTTTTTAAAATTTTATTTATTTGGATAGTATCAAAAGTAGTATTTGAAAATTTTTTTTTAACTTTTAATCCGCTGACCCCCAATGTTCCTATAGAGGCTACTTTAATTTTATTAAGATTTAGAATTTGATAATAAAAATTTGCTATAGATGATTTACCATTTGTACCAGTAACTGCTATCAAGTTATTTGGTTTTTTGTTAAATATTTTAGAGCTAAATTTAGCTAGTAATTTTCTAGGATTTTTGTTGTTTAAATATAAAATATTATTTTTCCAACCATTTATTTTTAATTTGTCAGTGATAATTATTTTTGATCCATTTTTAATTGCATCTTTTATAAAGAAACTTCCATCTGTCTTACTTCCCTTAAATGCAAAAAAAATATATCCTTGTTTCACTTGCTTAGAATTAAAAGCAATCCCTTTAAAACTTAATTTATAATATTTTTTATGTAAATTAGGAAAATAGTCTTTAAGTAACATGTTTTACGCTCTTAATATTTTGTGGCTAAAATTGGCCCGATTTTATCCATTATCTGACCTGTTACCCAGACAGTGGTCCAACCCGCCGTATTCCTCCAATTCCCTTTATAAGGATATCTATCATCTCTATAATGATAGACAAATTCTCTATTTGCTTTAGGTTCATCCAACATGACTGCTAATACAAATTTTGGATCTGAGGTTGGAAAAACTGAAGCAAATGTGTTGACTTTTTTTTTAGAATAGCCACCATTTGAGGGTTGATCGGCAGTACCAGTTTTCCCTCCTATTTCGTAACCTTTTACATTAGCAAAACTTGCTGTTCCTTCTTTTGTCGATACGATTTTCCTAAGAATAGGATTTATTTTTTCTGACAAATTTTCATTGAGTATTCTTTTTCTTTGTAATATTTCCCTCTTTAATAAAGTAGGTCTTATTTCATACCCCCCATTACTTATAATTGAATAACCTTTTGAAAGTTGTAATAAAGTTGTGGCTATCCCATGGCCAAATGCAACTGTTGCAAGTTTACATTTACCCCATCTGCCTAATTGAGTATTGCCTACTTCTTGTATATCGAATTCTAAATTTGATATAATTCCAATAGTCTGAAGAAACTTATTATAATTTTCAATACCAACTTTTTCAGCTATTCTGACTGAACCAATATTTCCTGATCTAATAAGAATCTCTTCCGCAGTTAAATCTGATGGTATTTTATCATCATATTCAGATATAGAATTTCCTGCACATGTAATTCTTTTTTTTAGGTCTTTAAATTCTGTATCTGGTTCAATAACCCTGTATTGTAAACCTGCAGCCAAAGTAAATGTTTTAAAAACGGATCCAAATTCATAAACACCTTTTGTTGCTCTATTAATATATTTGACATCATTTATTTTTTCTCTTTTATTAAGATCAAAGTCTGGAAGAGACACCATTGATAAAATATTTCCATTATTAATATCCATTAAAATTGCAGCACTTCCAATATTTTGAAATATATCTTTAGATTTTGATAACTCTTCTTTAATCAAATATTGAAGATCTTTATCGAGGGTTAATGTTAGAGGTTCTTTTGTGGTTGTTAGCTCATAATCAAAAGTTTTTTCGATTCCTGATATACCATTATTATCATTGTCAATTTGACCAATTACATGACTAAATAAATTCCCATTAGGATAAACTCTTGCTATGCTATCCTCTTGAATAAAAGACTTGTCCCCCAAGAGGAGAACCTGTTCAAGTTTTTTAGGACTTATTTTTTTTTTTACATAAAAAAATTTTTTTCCATACATTTCTTTATGAAAACTTTTATTTGGAAAGATCAATTTAAGTGAGATTAATAATTTTTCTTTATTAATTACTAAATTAGGATTAATCCCTACATTAACTATAGGAACGCTTTTGG
>CABXYN010000024.1 GCA_902516395.1 uncultured Pelagibacteraceae bacterium
TAAATTAGTTGAACTTATTAATATAAAATTTCTTAAAAACAAGTATAACCAGCAATCAGAAATAGATCTTGGAACCTACAAATTAAATTTAAATTCAAGAAAAATCTTTAATAAAAAAAATAAGCTTAATTTAACTGAAAGAGAGGCAAATATTGTGATACATTTGTATACTTCAAAAAAACCTGTCAAAATTAGTCAATTGCAGAAAGAAGTATGGGGACATAATTCAAAATTAGAAACTCATACAGTAGAGACACATATTTATAGATTAAGAAAAAAAATAAATAATATTTTTAGCGATAAGAATTTTATAAAAAGTTCTAAGGCAGGCTATAGTATTTAATGAAAAAAAAAAATCTAATTGCTAAAGATTTATTAACACCAAAATATAAAACCCGTGTAGTTAAACCCAAAAAGGGTAAAGGAAGTTTTAAAAGAAAAAAAAAATAATTTTTAAAGTCTTGCCCCAATTTGTTGTATAACTTTAGAAGACATTTCAGTTCCTTTATCCAAGCTTTCTTTCAGTGACATTTTATTTACATGACCATGTAAAAAGCCTGCTGCAAAAAGATCACCAGCACCAGTTAAATCAACAATTTTAAGACCTTCTTTTATTCCGCATTCAACAACTTCATCTCCATTAATTGCAACTGCACCTTTTTCACCTCTTGTTAAAACCATTATCTTGCCAAGTGATTTAGAGAAATTTATCACTTCATCAAAAGATTTTGCATCTATCAAAGACATTATTTCTTGTTCATTGGCAAAAGTTACATCTAATTTGTTTTTAACTAAATCTAAGAAGTGAGGCTTATGTCTATCAACACAAAATTGATCTGATAATGACATTGCAACTTTTTTTGCACTCAGAATTGCTTTTTCAAAAGCTTTTTTTGGTTCTCCTTCGTCCCAAAGATAACCTTCTAGAAGTATTGTTTCACTTTGTTTTATTGCATCCGAACTGACGTCGTTTTCATTTATTTTACCTGCAGTTCCTAAAAACGTACACATTGTTCTTTCAGAATCGGGTGTAACTAATATTAAACAAGTTCCAGTTGGCAACTCTTCTTTTTTTTTTGAATAAATATATTTAACATTCTCCCGTTTCAAACCATCTTCGTATTTTCCACCAAGATCATCATCATTTACTTTACCTATAAATCCAACTTCATTTCCAAGTTGAGATAATCCGACAATTGAGTTAGCAACAGATCCACCTGAAACAGTTTTTTCTATTTTCAGATTAGATAGTAAATCTTTAAATTCTTTGTCATCAAAAATTAATTTCATGGTACTTTTAGTAAGATTATTTTTAGTTATAAAATCATCTTCTACTTTACAAATTACATCAACAATTGCATTTCCAATTCCTAGTATTTTCATTATTTATGCTTTCTTAGTTATAAGTGGTTTTTTTCTCTTAGGATAACAAGTAGTACAGATTTTACAAGTTAAACCATGACACTCTCTGGCCTTACAGTACTCTCTTCCATAATAAATTATTTGAAGATGTAACTTGTTCCAATATTTTTTAGGAAAAAGTCTCTTTAGATCTTCTTCTGTTTGAACTACATTTTTTCCATTAGTTAAACCCCATCTTTGTGCAAGTCTGTGTATATGGGTGTCTACTGGAAAAGCAGCATATCCAAATCCTTGAGACATGACCACGCTGGCAGTTTTGTGCCCAACACCTGGTAATTCTTCAAGTTGTTCGAAGGTTTTTGGAACTTTGCCGTTGTATTTTTCAACTAAAGTTTTTGATAAATTATAAACACTTTTGGCTTTAATTCTAAAAATACCAATACTTCTTATTAGTTTTTCAATTTTTTTTCTTCCCAATTTAACAAAGTGTTCAGGTCTGTTATATTTTGGATATATGTTTTTGGTAACATTGTTAACATTTACGTCAGTACACTGTGCAGATAAAAGAACAGAAACTAGTAAAGTAAAAATATTTCTGTGTTTAAGAGGAATTGGTGTCTTTGGATAAATTTTGTTTAAAGTTCGAAGAACAATTTTTGCCCTTTGCTCCTCACTCATTTAAAATTTAAAACATCACGCATCGAATATAAACCTGATTTTTTTTTCATTAACCATTTTCCAGCTGTCAAAGCTCCTTCGCTGTATAAAGCTCTATCAAAAGCTTCATGATTTAATGTAATAATTTCTTTTCCACTTGAAAATTTAACTTCGTGTTCACCAACTGTTTTACCTTTTCGTATTGAATTAAAATTTATTTTTTTTCCATAAGGAAAACTTTTTTTATTAAGATATTCCTTTACCCAGCATTAACGCAGTTCCAGATGGATAGTCTATTTTATGTTTATGATGAACCTCATATACTTTACTTAAAAAATTATTTCCTAATGATTTAGATGCTATTTCAGTTAAATACATTAACAAATTTATGCCTAAGCTCATGTTTCCAGCTTTCAGTATTGGAATTTTCTTTGAAAATTTTTTAATAAGACTCTCTTCTTTTTTGGTAAATCCAGTTGTGCCAATAACAACTCTTTTTTTAAGCTTTGATGCAATTTTAAGAATTTCAAAAGTACAATTAGGGACAGTAAAATCGATAATTAAATCAACATTTTTGAAGGAATTTTCATTATTGAAACTAGGTTTAATTCCTGAAATTTTTTTTTTTATCAATCTATTTTCTGTAAGAGTTGTTAGTTTAAAATTTTTATCAACTCTAGAAGATTTTACTAGTTGTTGGCCCATTCGTCCCATGCAACCAGATATCGCTAAATTTACTTTGCTCATTAAATTATTTTAATATATTTTTTCAACAATATACAACAATTATGCTTATTAAATACCTTTTAAAATTATTTTTGATTTTAATTTTTTTCGTGTCTATCAATCAATCTAAAGCTGACTTTTTTAAAGATATAACATCTCTAATTGATAATAATGATTTTAGACTAAGTTATGGTGTGTCTGTCACTGATATAAATCAAGATAATAAATATGAATTTATTGTTACTGGGTTTGGGTTTTCAAACTTAGCGTTGTCTTACCAAAATGGAAAACTTATAAATATAAATAAAAATGAAATCTTTGATGATGCTAAAAGAAAAACTATTGGTGTTGCTGCTTGCGATATAGACCAAGATGGATTTGAAGAAATTTATTTTTTAAATACTGATACCTACAGCGGTGAAAAAAAATATTCAGATAGATTGATAGATAATAGTAGTAATAGTTTTGTTGATTTATTTGAAAAAAATATTAACAAAAAAAATTTAAACTTAACCGCTGGTAGGTCTGTTGTTTGTGTGGATAGAAATGGCGATGGAAAATACGGCATATATGTTGCCAATTACGGGGGCCCGACAAGGTTTTATGAACAAAGTTCAGGACAAATACTAGATTTAGCAGAGCACCTGAAAATTGATAAAATAACTGGTGGAAGAGCTGTCGTTGCAGGAAATATTTTGTCAGGAAAAACTGACATATTTGCTGCTAACGAAAGAGGTAAAAATTTTTTATATTATAATTCTGATGGTTTCTTTCAAGATATTGCCAAGGATTATAAAGTTGATGATAAAAATGAAAATGGAAGAGGCACAACTTTATCAGACATACTTTATAGAGGTAGATTAGATATAGTTACATCCAATTGGAATGGTTATCATAGGGCTTTTGTATTAGAAGATGATAAATTTAAAGATATCGCTACTCCAACTTACAATATTCCTACTCGTATCAGAACAGTAATATCAGCAGACTTTGATAATGATGGTTATGACGAGATATTCATGAATAATATTGGTGAGCCAAATAAATTATTCAAAATAAAAAAAAATGGATTTTTTGAAGAGATAAAAATTCAAAATGCTTCCGAGTCTAATGGTTTAGGAACAGGAGCAGCAGTTGCTGACATAGATGAAGATGGAATTTTAGAATTATTAGTTTCTCATGGAGAATCTGGTATGCAACCGTTGACGATGTACAAAGCAGATATTAAAAAGGATTTCAATTATATAAGAATTAAACCATTAAATAAGTATGGTGCACCTGCAAGAGGAGCAACAGTTATACTTAATTCAAACTTAAGAAATCATGCTAAAACCATTGATGCTGGCTCAGGATATTTATGTCAAATGGAACCTGTAGCTCATTATGGCATCAGAGAGAGTGAAAAAAATATTTCAGTAAAAATAGTTTGGACTGATGGTTCTTCGCAGTCACTTAAAATAAATGAATTTAATAAAACAATACAGGTAAATCAGAAAAAATAGGACAATAACACTCAATTCAACAAGTCAACTAATTAAAGTATTCTAGATACTAGTTCATGAAAAAATTAAAATACTTTACAATTTTTTTTCTACTAGTAATTTTTTGTTCAATAAAACCAACATATTCAAATCAATTTAATTATTATGCTGATTTAGTAAAAGATTGGCCAAAAATTTTCCCCGATCAAAATAGAAATGCTGCGGGTCCAAAATTTTTCAAACATATTTTAACAAAAGAAATCACATATCAAGATTTTGTAGAATACAATAAGTTATACTGTGCTGTGTCTGGATCATTGATAGATCCAAATAGCAAACCAGATTTTGTTTATCTTAAAAATACTGAAAATGACGAGAAAATATGTGGATTTTATCATAAGTGTTGTTATCCATGTTCGTGTGATTTGATGAAATACTCTAAAGTAAAAAAAATGAAATATACTTTTACAGACGGTGAAAAAGAATTTTTTGTTCTCACAATAAAAAATCCCTGCGGTAAAAAAGATTTTCCAAGAGAAGTAAACAAGGATTATTTCTGTGATGGAAATAAACTCGATAATAATCAAGTATTTGTATTAGATGAAAGACTAGTAATTGGTTTATTGCATAACGCCACAAAATGTAATTCTCAAAGTATTGCTGCTATTGATAGTCATGAGGTTACTGGACAATACTGTGAGTTAAGAAATAATGCTCCGCTCGAGGAAGTTCAGGGTGGTATGGGAGATATATTTATAAGATTAGCAAAAGATAATTAAATTATTCCAATTCCCTCTTTATAAAAATATGCACCTAGAATTAGAATTGCTAAAATATAAATAACTCCGAAAATTGTATATTTAATTTTTTTTTTCATCTAATTTTTCCAAAAACTTTTTGCCTTTTTAAAGAATTTTTTTATACTTGGATTTGATTTTTCATTTTCAATTTCTCTAAATTTTTCAAGTAATTCTTTTTGTTCTTTATTTAAAGATACTGGTACCTCAGTACTAACTTGCACATAAAGGTCTCCATAATCATCTCCTCTCATTAATGGCATTCCCTTTTCTCTCAACCTAAACTGTTTTCCACTTTGTGTTCCAGCTGGAATTTTTATTTTAGCTTTTCCGCCATCTATTGTTGGTATTTTTAATTCAGTCCCAAGTGCTGCATCTGCTATCGAAATTGGACATTCAAAAAATAAATTTTCTTCAGATCTTTTGAAAAGTTCATGAGAGCTTACATTTATAAATAAATAAAGATCGCCATTACTAGCTCCCCTGGAACCTGCTTCCCCTTTACCAGATAATCTAATCCTAGTTCCATCGTCTACTCCTTTTGGAATAGTTACAGAAAGTCTCTTACTTGCTTGTTTTTTACCTTGACCCCCACAACTTGTGCAAGGATCCGTAATTTGTTCACCTGAACCAGCACATTGAGGGCATGTTTGTTGAACCGTGAAAAAACCTTGGCTAGAACGTACTTGACCATGCCCACCACACATAGTGCATGTGCTTGCACTTTGACCAGGTTTTGTGCCAGAACCGCTACATGTATCACATCTATCAGATGTCGAGAATTTAATATCTTGTTTTTTTCCAGCAAAAGCTTCCTCAAGACTTATGGTGAGATCATATCTTAAATCAGAGCCACGGTTGTTGGATCTTTTTGATCTTCTTCCACCTCCACCAAAGCCTTCGCCAAAAAAGTCCTCAAAAATATCCGAAAATGAGCCAGAAAAGTCAAAGTTTCCAAAACCACCTCTTCCACCTCCACCGCCATTTTCAAATGCGGCATGTCCAAAATTATCATAATTTTGTTTTCTCTCAGAATTTGATAAAACGTGATAGGCTTCAGATGCTTCTTTAAATTTTTCCTCAGCGCCTTTATCACCTTTATTTTTATCTGGATGATGTTTTACTGCTTGTTTTCTATAAGCTGCTTTTATTTGGTCTGGACTAGCACTTTTTTCAACACCCAAGACATCGTAGTAATCTCTTTTTGCCATAACTAGTTATAGACAAATGGTTGATATTTTAGGCGCTTTTTTCTTTATCGTCTTTTACTTCTTCAAAGTCTGCATCAACAACATTATCGTCTTTTTTCCCTTCATCTTTTGCATCTTTAGGTGCATCACCAGGTTTTGTACTTTGTTGTGATTTGTAAATAGCTTCTCCTAGTTTCATAGAAGCTTGAACCAAATCTTGAGTTTTCTTTTTAATTTCATCTACATCAGCTCCTTTTAATGCATTTCTTACATTAGCAGATGCATCTTCGATAGCTTTTTTATCTGCATCAGAAACTTTACTACCATGCTCTTTTAAATTCTTCTCAGTAGAATGAAGAAGAGTATCGGCTTGATTTCTTGCATCTACAGCTTCTCTTTTCTTCTTGTCAGATTCTTTATTTGTTTCAGCATCTTTAACCATTTGATTTATTTCTTCATCACTTAAACCACCTGATGCTTGAATTTGGATTTTTTGTTCTTTACCAGTCCCCTTATCTTTTGCAGAAACATTTACAATTCCATTTGCGTCAATATCAAATGTAACTTCAATTTGAGGAACTCCTCTTGGAGCTGGAGCTATACCCACAAGCTCGAAATTTCCTAAAATTTTATTGTCTGAAGCCATGTCCCTTTCACCCTGCAAAACTCTAATTGAAACAGCAGGTTGACTATCCTCAGCTGTTGAAAAAACTTGGCTTTTTTTGGTTGGTATTGTTGTATTCTTCTCTATCAATTTAGTAGAAACTCCACCTAAAGTCTCTATTCCAAGTGAAAGTGGTGTAACATCTAACAATAGTACATCTTTAACATCACCCTGTAATACTCCAGCTTGAATAGCAGCACCCATTGCAACAACTTCATCTGGATTTACAGATTTGTTCGGTTCTTTACCAAAAAAATTTTTAACTTCCTCTATAACTTTTGGCATTCTCGTCATTCCACCAACAAGTATTATTTCATCAATTTCACTTGCACTTAAACCTGCATCTTTAAGAGCTGTCTCACAAGGAGGAATTGTTCTTGAAATAAGATCTTCAACAAGAGCCTCGAGTTTTGCTCTAGTCATTTTCATGTTAATGTGTTTTGGACCAGTTTTATCTGCTGTGATAAAAGGTAAATTAATCTCAGTTTGAGCAGCAGATGATAATTCAATTTTTGCTTTCTCTGCAGCCTCTTTAAGTCTTTGTAAAGCTAATTTATCGGATTTTAAATCGATACCATTTTCTTTTTTAAATTCAGTTAATAAGTAATCAACAACTGTATTGTCAAAATCTTCTCCACCTAAAAAAGTATCACCATTTGTTGACTTGACTTCAAATACTCCATCTCCTAGCTCAAGTATTGATACATCAAAAGTACCTCCACCTAAATCATAAACTGCAATCTTATTGCTTGTTTTTTTATCTAATCCATAAGCAAGTGCCGCCGCTGTTGGTTCATTAATAATTCTTAAAACTTCCAATCCTGCAATCTTACCAGCATCTTTAGTTGCTTGTCTTTGAGCGTCGTTGAAGTAAGCTGGAACAGTAATTACAGCTTGGGAAACCTCCTGGCCTAAATATTTTTCTGCAGTTTCTTTCATTTTTTGAAGTGTAAAAGCAGAAATTTGAGATGGAGAATATTTGTTACCTTTTGCTTCTATCCACGCATCTCCTTTATCAGAATTAACAATCTTAAATGGTGCAGTCTCAACATCTTTTTTAACAGAAGGATCATCAAAATTTCTTCCAATTAATCTTTTAACTGCAAATATCGTATTTTCTGGGTTGGTTACTGCTTGTCTTTTTGCAGGTTGCCCAATTAATTTCTCATCGTTATCAGAAAACGCAACCACAGAAGGTGTTGTCCTTGCGCCTTCAGCATTTTCTAAAACCTTAGCCTGCGTACCTTCCATTACGGCTACACAAGAGTTTGTTGTTCCTAAATCTATTCCTATTACTTTACTCATAATTTAATACCTTTCCGACATATAAGTGCTAATTATTAGACTACAACCGTCTACAAAATTTAAATTTTGGTAGTTTTTAGTGGTTTTTTTCATCTTTTTCTCCTTCTTTTTGCTCATCTTTTACTTTTTTCTTTGAAACACCAACTAAAGAAGGTCTCAATAATCTTTCTTTCAACATAAATCCTTTTTGGATTTCCTGAACGATTGTTCCAGGTTCTTTTGTATCATCCTCAACCTCCATCATTGCTTGGTGAAGATTTGGGTCAAGTTTTTCATTAATTGACTTTATAGGCTCAATATTATTTTTCTTAAATATCGAAAGCATATCAGTGCTTATAATATCTAAATGTTCCACAATTTTTTCAAGTGCATCTGAATTTTTTAATTTCTCGTCATTTTCTAAAGCAGCTTTTGATCTTTCAAGGTTATCTAATAAGTTTAGTGCTTCTTTAGCAAAAGAAAATCCACCATATTCGTAGGCGTCGTCTCTTTCTTTTTCAAATCTTCGTCTCTGATTTTCCATTTCTGCAAATGTTCTTGCTAGCTTATCTTTGAGAGTTTCTAATTCTTCTTCGGGGGTCAGTTTTTCAATTTCTTTTTTTTCAGACTCTAAATTTTTTTCCTCATTTTCTTGATCTGCGTTATCATTTTCTATGGATTGGGTATTTAACTCTTCCTCAGTAGTATTTTTGTTCA
>CABXYN010000025.1 GCA_902516395.1 uncultured Pelagibacteraceae bacterium
TTTGATTTTTATAATCTTTCTTTTTTAACTAAGGTTTATTTAATAATTTTCATGATAATAGGTCGTGTTGAGCTATTGACTATATTAATATTATTTAAAAAATTTCTTTTCAAAAATTAAATTAGTATTATAAGATTGTCTTTCTGCGCCCTTAGCTCAGCTGGATAGAGCATCGGTTTTCTAAACCGAGGGTCGGAGGTTCGAATCCTCCAGGGCGCGCCACCTTTAATTGATCAATATTGATGAGGTTATTTTACCATTGATGGTTGTATAACTTTCTGCTTTACTTCGGTATTCAAAAATAACATTTTGAATAATTTGTTAACAAATAAATAATAAAAAGAGGAAAATAATGTTTAAAATAATAAAACAATTGACTTCTGTAGTTGCTATGTTTGCTGTGCTGTTTGCATTTTCAACAGAAACAATGGCTGCTAAGAAATCAAAAACTCTTGAGAACACTAAAAAAAGAGGATTTGTAAGATGTGGTGTTTCTCAGGGTCTACCTGGATTTTCAAACGCAGATGAGTCTGGAAATTGGACAGGAATAGATGTTGATGTATGTAGAGCTGTTGCAGCTGCTACATTGGGAGATGCAACTAAGGTTAAGTTTACTCCTTTAAGTGCAAAAGAAAGATTTACTGCACTTACTTCAGGTGAAATTGACATTTTATCAAGAAATACAACTTGGACACTATCTAGGGATGCTGACATTGGTTTAACATTTGTTGGTGTAAACTTTTATGATGGACAAGGTTTCATGGTAAGAAAAGGTTCAGGAATTGCATCTACAGGTGAATTTAAAAATGGAACTTCAGTTTGTACAAACTTAGGAACTACAACTGAGCTTAACATGAGAGACTTCTTTGATTCTAAAGGAATTTCATATGAGCCTGTAGTTTTTGAAAAAGCTGATGAAGTCGTAGCTGCTTATGATGCTGGTAGATGTGATACATACACTACAGATAAATCTGGTCTTGCTGCACAAAGAACTAAATTGTCAGCTCCAGATGATCACGTAGTATTACCTGAAACTATTTCAAAAGAGCCACTAGGACCAGTTGTACGTCAAGGTGATTCTGTTTGGGAAGATATCGTTAGATGGTCATTAAACACTATGATTGAAGCAGAGGAATATGGTGTTGACTCATCAAATGCTGACATGATGAAAACTTCAAACAATCCAGCAATCAAAAGATTAGTTGGCGCTGAAGGTGAGTTAGGTGCAGCTTTTGGTTTAGATAACGAATGGAACTTAAGAATTATCAAACAAGTTGGTAACTACGGTGAAAGCTACAAAAGAAATATAGCAGACACTGGAATTCTCCCTGATAGAGGTCCAAATGAATTATGGACTAAAGGTGGAATATTATACGTACCACCAGCAAGATAATTTTATTTCAAATTACTTAAAAAGGGCTAGATATTTCTAGCCCTTTTTTTATTATAAATTCCGATGAACAACATTATAAAAAAATTTATACCTCAGATTTTAGCAATACTATTTGTTGTTCTTATTTTTGGGTTTTTAACCCTTAATGCTCAGACCAATATGGATAATAGAGGTATTGATTTTGGTTTTGATTTTTTATCACAAGAGTCTTCATTTGATGTTCAATTTTCTTTAATTGAATATAGCGGATCAGACTCTTACTCTCGTGCTTTTCTAGTTGGGCTTTTAAATACTTTGTTAGTTTCTTTTATAAGTATAATAATTTGTACAATATTGGGTGTTATAATTGGTGTAGCAAGATTATCATCGAACTATCTAATAAAAAACTCAGCCGCATGTTATGTCGAGTTTTTTAGAAATATTCCATTACTGTTGCAAATCTTCTTTTGGTATTACGCTGCTCTTAGAGCTTTACCTATGCCAGAGAAAGCTAATGCGTGGTTTGGGGTAACTTATATGACGGTAAAAGGCTATTACATACCAGCAATGGTATGGGAAAATTTGAATATATTTTTATATTGTGGTCTTGCAGCAATAATTTCAATCATTGTATTAAGGAATTATGCAAATAAATTACGAGACACACAAGGTAAACAAATTCCAGTACTTCTTTATTCAGCAGCTCTATTAATTGTTTTGCCTATTTTATCATTTGTATTTGGTGGAGTATCTTTAGGATTTGAATTACCTGAGCTTAAAAAATTATCAAAAATTTCTTATATATACGAAGGTGGGATAAGTTTACCACCTGAATTAATAGCGTTAGTTCTAGCATTATCTTTATATACTTCTACTTTTGTAGCAGAGTGCGTTAGAGCTGGAATTGAGGGAGTTAGCAAAGGCCAAAAAGAAGCTGCAGCATCAGTTGGTTTGACGCCTAATCAAGTTTTAAAATTAGTTATTATGCCTCAAGCATTAAGAATTATTATACCACCTACAACTAATCAATATTTAAATTTAACCAAAAATTCATCTTTGGCAGCTGCTATTGCATACCCTGATTTAGTGCTTGTTTTTGCAGGGACTGCTTTGATGCAGACAGGTAAGGCAATAGAAATTGTTTCAATAACAATGCTAACATATTTAACTATTAGTCTAACTATTGCAGCAATAATGAATTGGTATAACAAAAAAATTGAAATTAAAGAAAAGTAAAAAATGCAAACATTAAATTTTTTAAAACCCAACAGAGATAATATTAAAAATTACTCTATTATTGGATCTTTTTTAGTTTTAGTAAGTTTAATTGATGTCATATCAAATGCATTTCTAAAAATAAATTTAACATCTTTTTTACCTGGCTCCTTGACTACTTTGTTTCCATTAATCTTTGGATTGATTGGATTAAATATGATGAGAATTGATTATTCTGGAAATAAATCATTAGATTTATTAAACAAAAATATAAATACCAATAATTTTAATGCTTTGTTAACTTTATTAATATTATTTTCAGTTGTAAAAGTTCTTCCTCAATCTCTAAGCTGGATGATTTTAGACGCCACTATTTCAGGTGACTCAAAAGATGCTTGTACAGGTACGGGTGCTTGTTGGACATACATTAAAGTTTGGTTTCGAAGATTTATGTATGGAATGTATCCCAATGAATTTCATTGGAGAATAAACACTGCATTTATATTAGTTATAGCACTTGGATTTGTTGGGTATTTCATGAAGGATAATTTAAAAAAATATTTGGCATTATATTATGTTATTATCTATCCAGTAATTGCATATTTAGTTATCTACTATTTAATATCTGGTGGATCTTTTGGTCTCCAATGGGTTGAAACTGGAGCTTGGGGAGGATTGTCACTTACTTTTATAGTTTCTTTTTTCTGTCTAATTTTCTGTTTCCCACTAGGTATGATATTTGCATTGGGGAGAAGATCTAATCTGCCAGCAATAAAATATATATCAATTTGTTATATTGAATTTTGGAGAGGTGTTCCATTGATTACAGTATTATTTATGTCATCTGTAATGTTTCCAATGTTTCTACCTGAAGATTTTTTTATGGATAAATTGGTAAGAGTAATTATTGCGATTACATTATTCGAAGCCGCTTACTGTGCTGAAGTAATTAGAGGAGGTTTACAGTCATTACCTAGAGGTCAATACGATGCAGCAAAATCTTTAGGAATGGGTTATTGGAAAATGCATATTTTTGTAATTTTACCTCAAGCACTAAAATTAGTTATACCTGGAATAGCAAATACATTTTTAGCCTTAGTTAAAGATACACCTTTAATTTTTGTTGTTGGTTTAGCTGAATTAGCAGGAATGCTAGCATTAGCAAAAACAAATCCAAAATGGCTAGGCTTTGCTATGGAAGGATATATTTTTGCATCAATAGTATTCTGGATTATATGCTATGCAATGAGCAAATATAGTTATAACTTAGAAGCTAAATACAAAACCGAGAGATAAAAAATGTCTGATCCAATTATAAAAATTCAAAATATGAATAAATGGTTTGGTGATTTTCAGGTTTTAAAAAATATAAATCTTGAGGTTGAAGCAAATAAAAAAATTGTTGTATGTGGACCATCTGGCTCAGGGAAATCTACATTGATTAGATGTATTAATAGATTAGAAGAGCACCAAGAAGGAGATATAATTGTTGATGGAAATGAATTATCAGAAAAAACAAAAGACATCGAAAAGATAAGAGCTGAAGTTGGAATGGTTTTTCAACAATTTAATTTATTCCCACATCTTTCAATATTAGATAATTGCACACTTGCACCTATTTGGGTTAAAAAAATGCCAAAAAAAGAGGCTCAAGAACTAGCATTAGATCAACTTAAAAAAGTTCAGATAGATGATCAAGCTAACAAATTTCCTGGACAACTCTCTGGAGGTCAACAACAACGTTGTGCGATAGCAAGAGCATTGTGTATGCAGCCAAAAATTATGTTATTTGATGAACCAACGTCTGCATTAGACCCTGAAATGATTAAAGAAGTACTTGATGCAATGGTTAGTCTTGCAAAAGGTGGAATGACTATGATTGTTGTGACACATGAGATGGGATTTGCTAAAGAAGTTGCTGATGAAGTGATTTTTATGGACGAAGGCATGATAATTGAGAAGGCAGACACCAAAGAATTCTTCGCTAGTCCTAAGAGTGATAGAACTAAGCTTTTTTTAAGCCAAATTCTTTAAAATAATTCTAAAGACTTCATAAAAAGTTACTTGACAGCTTTGAGATTTATCAAAAAAACTAATTTTTTTTAAAATTATTTTGCTTGCATAAAGTTTTCTATTTAGATTAACTCAGTTATTATTTTTATTTAACGAGGGGTCTTAAATGGAAGAAAATTTTAACAAACATCTTGGCAATAAGCTTAAGTTAAGAAGATTAGCGCTTGGTTTAACTCAAACTAAAGTTGCAAAAGCAATAAACGTAACATTTCAACAAATTCAAAAGTACGAAAAGGGGACTAACGGTGTAAGTTCAATTAGATTGTTACAACTTTCTAATTATTTAAAAGTTCCTATCAATTATTTTTTTGAAGATTTTTCAGAATATTTAGTAAATCTTGACAAATCAAAAGAGGGACACATGAATGTAAACTATAACTTCTTAGTTAAAGTTTATTCAGAGTTAACTCAGGATCAAAAAATTAAATTCGGAAAAAATTTACAAATAGCGCAAATAAATATTTCTAAAGCTGTTTAATTGATATGGCTCCTCGGGCAGGACTCGAACCTGCGACCAATTGATTAACAGTCAACTGCTCTACCAACTGAGCTACCGAGGAATATTTTCTCACAACTTACTTTTTTTAAAATTTATCTCAATACTTATTTTGGAGGCAACGCCCGGAATCGAACCGGGATACAAGGATTTGCAATCCTCTGCGTAACCATTCCGCCACGTTGCCATCAAATATAAAATATTTGGTAATCGACATTTGTATAATTCATTTTGATGATTAGTCTATAAATTTAGCAATGATTTTCATTATTGTTTATTAATTTGATTAATTTATAAAACAAATCAATGAGTTTTGATAAATATGAGCATAATAATGTTGAGAATAAAATCTATGATTATTGGGAAAAAAATGAATTATTTAAACCCAAAGAAAACTCAAAAAAATTCTCAATTGTAATTCCTCCACCAAATGTAACTGGAAGCCTTCATATGGGGCATGCTCTGAATAACTCGATTCAAGATGTTTTAACAAGATTTCATAGAATGAATAATTATGAAACTTTATGGCAACCAGGTACAGACCACGCTGGTATTGCAACCCAAGCATTAGTTGAAAAAAAACTTGCAAAAGATGGTGTTAAAAAAAATGATTTAGGCAGACAAAAATTTATTGAAAAAGTATGGGAATGGAAAAATGAGTATGGAGATATTATAATAAATCAACTGAAAAAACTTGGATGTTCTTGTGATTGGTCGCGTAATGCATTCACGATGGATGAGAATTTATCTAAATCAGTGATAAAAGTTTTTGTTGATCTTTATAATAAAAAATTAATCTACAAAGCAAAAAAACTTGTCAATTGGGATGTTGTTTTAAAAACAGCAATATCTGATTTAGAGGTTGATCAACGTGAGGTAAACTCTCAACTTTATTATATAAATTATCCTATAGAGGGATCAGTTAAATTTATAACAATTGCAACAACTAGACCTGAAACTATGTTGGGAGATACTGCAATAGCAGTTAATCCAAAAGACGATAGGTTTAAAGATATTGTTGGAAAGTTAGCCACAATACCTTTAGCAAATAGAAAAATAAAAATAATAACAGATGACTATGCTGATCCTGAACAAGGAACTGGTGCAGTTAAAATTACCCCAGCACATGATTTTAATGATTATGATGTAGGAATTAGAAATGAGTTAGAGGTAATTAATATCTTTACTCCTGATGGAAAAATAAATGACAATGCACCTGACCCTTATAAAGGTTTAGATAGATTTGCCGCCAGAAAATTAATCTTAGAACATCTTGAAGAAGGTAAATTTTTAGAAAAAATAGAAAAATTAGTAAACAAAGTTCCCTATGGCGATAGATCTAACTCCATTATTGAACCTTACTTAACAGAACAGTGGTTTGTTGATGCAAAAACTTTAGCCATTAAAGCAAAAGAAGTAGTTCATAATGGTAAGACAAAATTTTTTCCTGAAAATTGGTCAAAAACATATTTTCAATGGATGGATAATATTGAACCTTGGTGCATTTCTCGTCAATTATGGTGGGGGCATCAAATTCCTGCTTGGTATGGACCAGATGGAAAAATATTTGTAGCTGAAAATGAGGAGGAGTGCAAAATACAAGCAAAAGAATTCTATTCAAAAGATGTAGAATTAAAAAGAGACGAGGATGTTTTAGATACTTGGTTTTCTTCAGGTCTTTGGCCTTTTGCAACATTAGGTTGGCCAGAAAAAACACCAGAGGTTGAAAAATTTTACCCTACGAGCGTTTTAGTTACAGGTTTTGACATCATATTTTTTTGGGTAGCAAGAATGATCATGATGGGAACCGAGTTTTTAAAAGAAGAGCCTTTTAAAAATATATACGTTCATGCACTTGTGAGAGATGAAAAAGGACAAAAGATGTCCAAGTCAAAAGGTAATGTAATTGATCCTTTAGAACTTATTGAAAAATATAGTGCTGATGCATTAAGATTTACTTTATTATCAATGGCATCACCTGGTCGTGATGTAAAATTGTCAGAAGATAGGGTTAAAGGTTATAGAAATTTCTTAAATAAAGTTTGGAATGCTAATAATTTTTTAAGACAAAATGAGTGTAATTTTAGTGACATTAAAAAACCTGAAAATCTTAAATTAACAATTAATAAGTGGATATTATCTGAACTTGTTAAAACTAAAAACGAGACAG
>CABXYN010000026.1 GCA_902516395.1 uncultured Pelagibacteraceae bacterium
TATGAGATAATGCTATCAGAAAGCCAAGAGAGAATGCTTATTGTTTTAGAGGAAGGAAAAGAAAATGAAGCAAAAAAAATATTTGATAAGTGGAACCTAGACTTCGCTATAATTGGAAAAACAACAAATAGTAAAAATATTGAATTGTTTTTTAAGAATGAAAAAGTTGGTAAAATTCCAATTGATTTTTTAGCAGAGAATGCACCTATGTATGATCGAAAATGGACAAAAACAAAACTTCCAAAAGAAAATAAATTTTCAAAGGATCAATTTAAATCTTTAAAACTTAGCGATTGTTTAAAAAAGATTTTAATTGATCCAAATATTGCAGATAAAGAATGGATCTGGGACCAGTATGATCATACAGTTATGGGCGATACAATACAAAAACCTGGCGGGAATGCTGGTGTTGTTAGAGTTCATGGAACAAATAAAGCTGTTGCCGCATCTGTCGACTCTTCCGCAACTTATTGTCATGCACATCCATTAACGGGTGGCAAACAAGTGGTTTGTGAAAGTTGGAGAAATATGATCTCTGTAGGTGCAAAACCAATAGCAATTACAAATTGCCTGAATTTTGGTAATCCAGAAAAAGAGAAAAATATGGGTGAATTTGTAGAATGTGTTGAAGGGATTACAGAGGCTTCTAAATTTTTAAATTATCCAGTAGTTTCAGGAAACGTCTCTTTTTATAATGAAACAAAAGATAAAGGAATTAAACCCACACCCTCAATTGGAGGTATAGGACTATTATCCGACTATAAAAAGATGATGACAATGGAATTAAAAAATGAAGGTAATTATCTTTTCGTAATTGGTAAAACTGAAGGACACTTAGATCAATCAATATTTGCAAGAAATATATTATCTAAATTTAATGGTCCTCCACCAGAAGTTAATTTATTCAACGAAAAACAAAATGGAAACAGTATTTTAAATTTGAAAAATAATAATTTAATAGAAACATGTCATGACGTATCTTTAGGAGGAATTTTAACTGCTATATCAAAAATGAGTATAAAGAGTGGTAAGGGCGTAAAATTATTTCCCTTAGAAGGCTTAGTAAATAAATTTGAGTATTTTTTTGGAGAGGATCAAGGAAGATATATTATTGAAATTAAACCTGAAAATCTAGAAAATGTAGAAAATATGCTTAAAAAGGACTCAATTCATTTTGATAAATTAGGTTTAGTTGAAGGTGATAAAATTACATTAGAAAATGATATAAAATTATCAATTGACGATATCAAAGAAGGCTATAAAAAATGGCTAAAGGAATATATGGTTAACTAATGGCAATGGATTTAAAAGAAATTGAAAGCTTAATAAAAGAGGCATTACCAGATGCGAAGATAGAAATTCAGGATCTTGCAGGAGATGGTAATCATTACTCTGCCACAGTAATTTCGTCGCAATTTGCAGGAAAGAGTAAAATTCAACAACACAAAATGGTATATAATTCACTCAAAGGAAAAATGGGCAACGAATTACATGCACTAGCAGTTAAAACTAAGGAGAACTAAATGGATAATCAAACTAATGAATTAATTAATAGCGAAATTAAAAGTAACGAAGTGTGCTTATTCATGAAAGGAACACCAGATGCTCCTCAGTGTGGATTTTCTATGGCTGTTACAAATATTTTAAAAATGCTTGAGGTAAATTTTAAAGGTGTAAATGTTTTAGCTGATCAAAAACTTAGAGAAGGAATTAAAGTTTTTAGTGACTGGCCTACAATTCCACAGCTTTATGTAAAAAATGAATTCATTGGCGGATGTGATATTGTTAAAGAAATGTACGAAAGCGGAGAATTAGCAAAACTACTAGAAGATAACGGAATAGAATTTAAAAAGAAAAGCTAAGGTTGTTTTTAATCTTATAGATTAATTATCTAGAATAATACTCAATTACAAGGTTAGGTTCCATTACAACAGGATAAGGAACTTCTTCAAATTTAGGAACCCTCACAAATTTTACTTTTTTATTTTTCTCATCTAACTGTAAGTATTCGGGAACATCTCTTTCTTTGTTAGCTAGAGCGATATCTATTAAAGCAAGCTGCTTTGATTTATCTCTTATTTCAATACTATCTTCTTCTTTAACTTGGTAGCTTGAAATATTAACTTTTTTTCCATTAACTCTAACATGTCCATGATTAATTAATTGCCTAGATGAAAAAATAGTATTTGATAATTTTGATCTATAAATTACTGCGTCTAACCTTCTCTCAAGTAAGCCAATTAAATTCTCTGCAGTATCACCTTTTTTCATAATGGCTCTCTTATACATATTACGGAATTGTCTTTCATTCATGTTACCATAGTAACATTTCAGTTTTTGTTTAGCTTGAAGTTGAATACCATAATCTGATGGTTTAGATGATTTTGTTTGACCATGTTGGCCTGGAGGATATGCCCTAGTATTAAAAGGGCTTTTAGGTCTACCCCATAAATTGACTTTAAGTCTTCTATCTACTTTATGTTTTGAGTTTAATCGTTTTGTCATATTGTGGTAATGGGGTTTATAGACATCAAAATATTTTTGTCAATCAAGGTTTTTTGGTTAGACCAGCAAATACACTTGATAAAATGCGTATTTCTTTTTTTGAGAGTTCCATTTTATAAAAAATACTCCTTAAATTTTCTATCATTATAGGTTTTTTAGCCTTTTGTTTAAAAAAATTTTGGTTTTCCAAGGTGGAAAGGCAGAAATTTAGCATACTAGATATTTCTTTCTTAGTAGCTGTTTGTATTTTTTTTGACTTTTGAAAATCAACTTTACTTATTGATATTAAGTTTGAAACTGCTTGAGCTACAATTACTAAGCTGTGTGATAAATTTAGTGATCTAAATTTACTATTACTTGGAATTTGCAATGTATAATCAGCATAACTTACTTCATCATTTGTTAATCCAGAAGCTTCTGAACCAAACAAAAAACTAACTCGCCTTGTGAAGTTTATTTTTCTTAAGTCATCTAATGAAATATGTTTAATATTTTTATTTCTAAACCTTGCAGAAGTTGCAATTAAAATATCGGTTTTGGCTAATGATTTTTCTAAGTTTGAATAAACTTTAGTTTTTTTTATTATATCCTTGGCTCCAACAGAAGTTGCTATAATCTTATCATTTGGAAATATTGGTTTTGGTTCTATTACTGATAAATTCTTAAAACCAAAATTCTTCATAGCCCTTGCACATAATCCAATGTTTTCAGATAGCTGAGGCTTGTGAAGAATAAATGAAATATTATTAAAATTCATTAAGCACTTGCTGGTGCATTATCTTTAAATAACTTATAATCAAGACTATCTATTAATGCTTTAAATGAAGCATCAATAATATTTGGTGATACGCCTATTGTAAACCAATTCTTACCTTTGGAGTCTGTACTTTCAATTGAAACTCTTGTTACGGCTTCTGTTCCCGTATTTAATATTCTTACTTTATAATCAACTAATCTTAAATCTTTAAGATAATCAGAATATTTAGAAATCTTTTTAATGTTATTTCTAATAGCATTATCTAGTGCATTTACTGGACCATTACCTTCACCTTCACAAACAATTGTTTCACCATCAACTTCAAGCTCTGCTTTTGCTGATGAAACAATTTCTCCTGATGAATTTTTCTTAACTGATACATCATAAGCTTTAATTATCAAATACCTTGGAATTTCGCCGACTATTCTTCTAGCTAATAGTTCAAACGAAGCGTCTGCACCATCATAACTATATCCAATAAATTCTCTTCCTTTAACCTCTTCTAAAAGTTGTTTAATTTTTGGATCATTTTTTTTTATGTCGATCCCTATAGTTTCTAATCTCGATAAAATATTTGATTGCCCAGCTTGATCTGAAACAACAATATTTCTTGTATTTCCAACTTCTTTGGGATCAACGTGTTCATAAGTTTTTGGGTCTTTTTGTACTGCAGAAACATGCATTCCACCTTTATGCGAAAATGCTGCAGCGCCAACATAAGGTAAATGTTTATTTGGTTTTCTATTTAAAATTTCATCTAATAGTCTTGAACATTGTGTAAGATGTTTAATATTATCTTCATTAATATTTATTTTATAATTATTAGAAAATTCGTGTTTTAAATATAAAGTTGGAATTAGCGACATTAAATTAGCATTACCACATCTTTCTCCTAAACCATTTATGGTTCCTTGGACTTGTCTAACGCCAGCTTGAATTGCAACTAATGAATTAGCAACTGCATTTTCTGTATCGTTGTGTGCGTGGATTCCTAAATTTTTGCCTGGGATATGTTTTGCTACATCATCAACTATATGAGATATTTCATGGGGTAGTGTTCCACCGTTAGTGTCGCATAGAACAATCCACCTCGCTCCTTGGTCATATGCTGATTTAATACAACTTAACGCATATTCTTTGTTAGATTTAAAACCATCAAAAAAATGTTCAGCATCAAACATAAATTCTTTTCCAGAATTAATTATATGTTTTGCACTTTCGCTTATATTTTTTAAATTTTGTTCTTTAGATATTCCTAAAGCAACATCAACATGGAAATCCCAAGATTTTCCAAATAAACAAATTGAATTTGCCTTAGAATTTATTAATGATGAAATCATGGGATCATTTTCAGCACTATGATCAGACTTTTTAGTCATCCCAAAAGCTGTTAATGTAGAATTCTTGAAATTATGTTTCTTATTAAAAAATTCTGTATCTGTTGGATTTGCTCCTGGCCAACCACCTTCGATATAGTCAACTCCTAAACTATCTAATGCAACTGAGATTTTTTCTTTATCATCTAAAGAAAAATCAACCCCCTGTGTCTGAGCACCATCACGCAAAGTAGTATCAAAAATGTATATTTTGTCTGACATTATTTAAATTTCCATGAGGTTTTACCATCTTTATCTTCTATTTGAACTCCTTTTTCCAAAAGCTCATTACGGATTTTGTCAGCTAATTCGTAATTTTTGTCATCTCTAGCCTTATTTCGCTCTTTGATTTTTATTTCAATTAACTCATTACTTAATGTGGATTTATTTTTTTTAAAATTATTCCACTCATCTTTTGTTTCATTAAGTAGTCCTACAAAATTACATGCTGATACAAATACTTTTTTATCTTCTAAATTCCCTGATTGTGATTTTTCGTATAGCTTATGAAGGTTAGCTATATACTTTGGTGTATTTAAGTCATCGTACAAAGGGTAAAGATCTTCATCAGAGATTAATTTAGGTTTCTCTAACTCAATGTAGCTTTTGTACCATTTATCAATTGTTTTCTGGCATTCTCCTAAAAGTTTATCATTCCAATCTAATGGCTGTCTATAATGTGAACTAATTAAAGCCAATCTTAAAACTTGACCGTTAACATTCTCTTTAAAACTTCTTATTTTTAAAATATTGCCTTGTGATTTAGACATTTTTTCATTTGATTGTGTGATAAATCCATTGTGAACCCAATAATTAGAGAAAGCTTCAGTTCCATTAGCACAACATGATTGTGCAATTTCATTTTCATGATGTGGAAATAATAGATCTCTTCCACCTCCATGAATATCAAATTTATCACCAAGATATTTTTTCGACATTGCTGAGCATTCTAAATGCCAACCAGGTCTGCCCTTTCCCCAGGGTGATGTCCAACTAGGTTCGTCTTCGTTTGAGGGTTTCCATAATACAAAATCTTCATCATTTTTCTTATAACTTGATACCTCTACTCTAGATCCAGATATTAACTCATCTATTTTTTTATTAGATAATTTTCCATAATCTTGAAATTTATTAACTTCAAAATAGATGTGGTTTTTGCTTTCGTATGCAAAACCTTTTTCAACTAAAATACTGATCATTTCTATCATCTCTTTAATGTTTTCTGTTGCTTTGGGTTGAAAGCTAGGCTTTTCACAAATAAGATAATTACAATCTTCTTGAAAATTATTATTAATTTTATTGGTTAGATCTTTAATTGATGTTTTGTTATCTTTTGCAGATTTAATTATTTTATCATCAATATCTGTAATGTTTCTTACATATGTAACTTGGTCATTTCCATATTTGCACTTTAAGACTTTAAAAAGTAAATCAAATACAACCAATGGTCTTGCATTGCCTATATGTGGATCATCATAAACAGTTGGGCCACAAACATACATTTTGATATTATTTTCATCAATTGGTTTGAATTTTTCTTTTTTTCCACCATAGCTATTTGTTAAAAAAATATCTTTATTCATTATTCTAGGAATATACTTTAATTATAGATTTGTGAATCTATTTGATTAACTAGGAATCTTGCAAACTGGAATAGGATCCATTTTATGCAAATTTGCGTTTCTTATTTGGATATATTTTTCTCTATTTTTTGAATTTTCGTTTTCCATTGCTTCTTCGAGTTCTTTATAACTTAAACCCAACTGACCTTCATCAGTTCTACCATCATCCCATAAACCATCAGTTGGAGGAGCATCTATGATTTCTTGTAAAATTTTTAATTCTTTGCCTAATTCCCAAACTTCTGTCTTATTACAATCAGCTATTGGAGATATATCAACTCCGCCATCTCCATACTTTGTGTAAAAACCTACTCCAAAGTCTTCAACTTTATTTCCAGTTCCAACTACTATTCCGTTATTGGCTGCTGCTACTTGGTACAAAGTTGTCATTCTTAATCTAGCTCTAGAATTTGCCATGCCGTGCAAACTATTAAAATCTTTTAATGTATTTTCAAATGAAGAAAAAAGACTGTCTAGCTCAACAGTAACACCTTCAACATTATTAAAATTTTGTTTTAACCATTCCTGATGCTTTAAACTTAAATCATGCTGAGCATTTTTTTGTTTTATAGGCATGGACAAGACAATAGTTTTAAGTCCTGTCATTGCACTTAAAGTGCTTGAGACTGAGGAGTCTATTCCTCCTGAAATTCCAATTACTAGAGACTGAGCCTTTTTTGGCATTGAATTTACATATTTCAATATCCACTCTTTAATAAATTCAACTTTTTTATTTGGTTCCATAAAGAAAATATAATAATTATTTAAAATAATTAAATGATTAAGATGCCGCTCTAATACCTTTTTTAGCATACAAGGTATTCTTTTTAATCTCATCTGAAATTAAAAAAGCTAATTCTAGGGCTTGATTAGCGTTAAGTCTTGGATCACATTG
>CABXYN010000027.1 GCA_902516395.1 uncultured Pelagibacteraceae bacterium
TATTATTTCACGAGGAGATCTTCCTTCAAACACTTCTGTAATTGATAAAATAGAAGAAAATGCAGATGATGCTCCTAAATTACCAGAAAATAATAATTAATACTTTTATTTTTATAAATCATTAGCTATAACATAATTCCATGGCGCGATATATATTTGTCACTGGCGGCGTGGTTTCATCACTTGGTAAAGGTTTATCATCTGCATCACTTGGATATTTACTGAGATCACAAGGCTATAAGGTCAGAATAAGAAAGATGGATCCATATTTAAATGTAGATCCAGGAACAATGAGTCCTTTTCAACATGGTGAGGTTTTTGTAACAGATGATGGTGCAGAAACTGATTTAGATTTAGGTCATTATGAAAGATTTACAAATATTTCAGCCAAACAATCTGACAACATTACTACAGGTAGAATTTATAGTGATATCATAAAAAAAGAAAGAAGAGGAGGTTATCTCGGAAAAACAGTTCAAGTAATTCCACATGTTACAGATAGAATTAAAGAGTTTATAAAAAAAGATATAACAAATGAAGATTTTGTAATTTGTGAAATTGGAGGAACAGTCGGTGATATAGAGAGTTTGCCATTTTTGGAAGCTATAAGACAGTTTTCAAATGATAATGGAAGATCAAAATCATTATTTATTCATTTAACATTTGTTCCTTTTTTAAAATCTTCAGATGAAATTAAAACAAAGCCAACACAACATTCTGTTAAAGAATTAAGAAGTATAGGAATTCAACCTGATATAGTGATCTGTAGATCTCAACAGTCTATTCCTTTAGATCAAAGACGAAAAATATCCTTATTTTGCAATGTGGACATTGCTAATGTTATAGAAACAGTTGATGTAAAAACTATTTATGAAGCTCCAATAAGTTTCTTTAATCAAAAATTAGATAAGCAAGTTTTAAAATTCTTTAAAATAAAATCCAGAAAAAGACCAAACTTGCAACCTTGGAAAAAAATTACAAATATAGTTCTAAAAACAGGAAGAACAGTAAATATTGCTATCATAGGCAAATATGTAAACTTAAAAGATGCTTATAAATCACTAGATGAAGCTCTTACGCATGGGGGAATTTCAAATAAAGTTAAAATTAATTTAGTGAGAATTGAGTCAGATAAACTTAGATCAAAACAAATTAAATCAAAATTAAAGAATGTATCAGGAATATTGATACCAGGAGGATTTGGCAAAAGAGGAACAGAGGGAAAAATTGAGGCAATTAGATATGCTAGAAAGAGAAAAATACCTTTTCTAGGTATTTGTTTTGGAATGCAAATGGCAATGATTGAGTTTGCAAGAAATATTTTAAAAATTAAAAAAGCTGGCTCTAGTGAGTTAGACAATAATTGTTTTCCAGTAATAGGATTAATTGAAGAATGGAACAAAGATGGAAAAATTATAAAAGGAACTGATAAAAACCTGGGAGGTACAATGAGATTAGGTCTTTATGAAGCAAAACTAAGAAATAATTCTGCCATAAAAAATATATATAAATCAAATACGATTAGTGAGAGACACAGACATAGATATGAGGTCAATATAAATTTAATGCAAAAATTTGAAAAAAAAGGTTTAATGTTTTCAGGAATTTCTCCAGATAATAAATTACCTGAAATTATTGAGCTTAAAAACCATCCGTGGTTTATTGGAGTTCAGTTTCATCCAGAATTTAAATCTAGACCTTTAAATCCTCATCCTTTATTCTCTTCATTTATTAAAGCTGCAAAATCTTTTAATGGAAAATAAAATAGTTAATTGTAACGGTATAGAAATTTCAAATAAAAATAAAATTTGTCTTATTTCTGGACCTTGCCAACTAGAAACAGAACAACATGCTTTGGACATGGCAGGAAAAATTAAAGAAATTACAACAAAGTATAATATTGGATTTATTTATAAAACTTCTTTTGATAAGGCTAATAGAACAAGCTTGAAGGGCAAAAGAGGAGCTGGTTTAGAAAATTCCCTGCCTGTATTTGATAAAATCAAAAAAGATATTAACGTACCCGTTCTTACCGATATACATAATGAAGAACAATGTTCCTTAGTTTCTCATCACGTAGATGTTCTTCAGATACCAGCATTCCTTTGTAGGCAAACAGATTTATTAATTGCAGCAGCTAAAACCAACAAAATCATTAATGTTAAAAAGGGTCAATTCCTAGCACCATGGGATATGGTGAATGTAACCAAAAAAATTTCTGATAGTGGCAATGAAAATATTCTAGTGACCGAAAGAGGAGCTAGCTTTGGATATAATACATTGGTCTCAGATATGAGATCTATTCCCATCATGGCAAAAAATGGATATCCAGTAGTATTTGATGGAACTCATTCAGTGCAACAACCCGGTGGTCTAGGAGAAAAAAGTGGTGGTCAAAGAGAATTTGTTGAGTATTTATCAAGAGCGGCAGTTGCCGTAGGTGTGGCAGCAATATTTTTAGAAACACATCAAGACCCTGATAATGCTCCGTCAGATGGACCAAATATGGTACCATTGAATAAATTAGACGAGTTGATTAATCAAATTGTAGAAATAGATAATTTAGTTAAAAAGTAAAAATGGGACTAATAATTGATTTAATAAATTTAATTTCTGTATTCTTTTAATGAGTAAAATACAACGAGTTGTTGCTAGACAAGTATATGATAGCAGAGGAAATCCCACTATTGAAGCTGAGGTTTTCTCTAATAATTTAAGTGCTTCAGCAATTTGTCCATCTGGTGCATCAACAGGAACTTTTGAGGCTTATGAAAAAAGAGACAAGAGTAATAAGAAATATTTAGGAAAAAGTGTTTTAATACCGGTCGCAACTGTAAATAAACTAATTTCAAAAAAATTAAAAAATCAAAATATCCATAACCAAGAAAGAATAGATAGCATTCTAATAAAATTAGATGGCACTAAACAAAAAACAAAGTTAGGTGCGAATACAATATTAGCTGTATCTATGGCTGTCAAAAAACTATCAGCAAAAGTTAAAAAAATACCTTTATATAAAAATTTTATTGTTAAAAAAAATTTTAAACTCCCATTTCCTTTAATGAATATTATTAATGGGGGTGCACATGCTGATAATGGCCTTAGAATACAGGAGTTTATGATTAGACCTGATAAAGCAAAATCATTTAATGATGCTGTCAGAATGTGTTTTTTAGTAATAAACAATTTAAAAATATTATTAAAAAAAGCAGGTCATTCTATTAATGTAGGCGATGAAGGCGGCTTTGCACCAATGATAAGCGATAATGAGAGTGCTTTAAAGCTTATAGTTCAAGCGATCAAAAAATCAGGTTTTAAAAATGGTAAAGATATATCTATTTGTTTAGATGTTGCAGCAAATGAATTAATTAAAAAAGGCAAATATTCAATTCATTCTAAAAATTACATAAGTGTAGATCAATCAATTAAAAAATATTTACAACTTATTAAAAAATATCAGATTAAATCAATTGAGGATCCATTTGGTGAAGATGATTGGAAGGCATGGTCTAAATTTGTAAATGGAACAAAAAATAAAACACAAATAATAGGCGATGATCTTTTTGTGACTAATCTTGAAAGGTTAAAAATAGGCTTTCTTAACTTATCTGCTAACAGTATTTTAATTAAATTGAACCAAATTGGAACTGTTACTGAAACACTAGAGGTAATAAAATTCGCTAAACTTATTGGTTTTAAAACAATCATTTCACATAGATCTGGCGATACCGAAGATACATTTATCGCTGATTTATCAGTTGGAACAGACTCAAACCAAATTAAAACTGGCTCTCTAGCTAGATCAGAGAGAATAGCAAAATATAACCAACTAATTCGTATTGAAGAAGATCTTGGTGGATTGGCTAAAATGAATAAAATTGACTAATGTTAGAAAAATTAAAAAAGAACTATTTTATTCTTATCATCACATTCCTGTTTATCTATTTTTTCTTTAATTTATTAGACGGTGATAGAGGTCTCATTTCTTACATGGAAAAGAAAGATATATATGAGCAACTAAAAAATGATCAAATTACTCTAAATAGTAAAATAGAGGATTTAGAGCACAAAAATTCACTTTTAACAGAAAATATAGATCTAGATTTCATAGAAATATTGATAAGAGAAAAGTTTTTATTTGGAAAAGAAGGTGAGACTACCTATATAATTAAAGATAATGGAAATCAAAAATAGACCAAGACACCCTGAAAAAGTTAATAAACCGGTTAATCCCATTAAAAAGAAACCTGAGTGGATTAGATCCAAGTTACTAAATAGTAAAGAATTCTTTTTAACTAAAACGGTTGTCAATAAAGATAATCTTGTAACAGTTTGCCAAGAAGCGAACTGCCCTAATATTACTGAATGTTGGAGCAAAAGGCACGCAACTCTAATGATAATGGGTGACACATGTACAAGAGCTTGTGCGTTTTGTGACGTAAAAACAGGAAAACCAGAAAAACTAGATCAATACGAGCCAATTAAAATAGCCAATGCCGTTAGTAAACTTAATTTAAGACATGTCGTAATAACCTCTGTTGATAGAGACGATCTTTCTGACGGTGGTTCAAATCATTTTCATGATGTTATTGTTGCAACAAGAAACAAAAATCCAAATACCACAATTGAAGTTTTAACGCCTGATTTTTTAAGAAAAGGAGAGGCTTATAAAAGAGTATTGGAAGCAAGCCCAGATGTTTTTAATCATAATATTGAAACTGTCCCTAGTCTTTACGTAAAAGTAAGACCAGGAGCAAGATACTTTGGTTCATTAGAACTTTTAAAAAATTCCAAAAAATTTAATAAAAATGTTTTCACTAAATCAGGAATTATGGTTGGATTTGGAGAAACAAAAGATGAGATAATTCAAGTTATGGACGATCTAAGATCTGCAGAAGTTGATTTTTTAACAATTGGCCAATATCTTCAACCCTCGGCTAAGCACTTTGCATTAAACAGGTATTATCATCCAGATGAATTTAAAGAATTGGGTAAAATTGCAAAAACTAAAGGATTTTTATTAGTATCTTCTTCACCCTTAACAAGATCTTCTTATCATGCTGATGAAGATTTTAATAAACTTAAAAATAATAGAAAAAATATTCATTAATGCCAAAAGCATCAGTTAAGAGATTAATTGATAATAAAAAAGACAAACTCATAGAGTTCGTTTTAGATATTGAAAAATACCCTGAATTTGTTCCATTCTGTCAGGGTTCAAAAGTACATGAAAAAAAACAAAAAGGAGATCTAATACTTATTGTTGCTGATCTAACAATTGGAAAAGGACCTTTTGTAGATACCTATAAAAGCGATGTGAAATTTAATAAAAAAGATGACACAATTTTTGTAACAAATATAGATGGTCCTTTAAATTATTTAGAAAACAATTGGAAATTTCAGGAGCAAGGAGATTTAACGGAGGTAACTTTTGATGTTGATTTTGAAATTAAAAATAAATTTCTGAATATTTTAATGATTAAATCTTTTCAATTTGGTCTTGAAAAAATAGCTGATGCATTTCAGAAAAGAGCTGAAAGTTTATAATATTTTTAAAATCATTTTAAGAGCTTCTTTGGCAGTTACTTTTTGAATCGAAACTCTTTTTTTATTTTTAAATAAGTTTTTCTTTATAATTATTTTACTTCCTTTTTTAAGTCCTATGTAAACTAGACCGACTGGTTTTTCTTTTGTACCGCCATTAGGGCCTGCCACTCCTGTAATGGAGATTGATATATTTGATTTACTAATTTTACTTAAATTTTTAACCATTAATAAACAGGTCTCATAGCTAACTGCTCCATACTTTGTAATAGTTTTTTTTGGAACCTTGAGCAATTTTACTTTTGCATTATTGGAATAAGTCACTAGCCCTATATTAAATACTTTAGATGACCCGCTAATAGATGTAATTGAACTTGCTAAAAGTCCCCCAGTGCAGGACTCTGCAAAAGATACTGTTAGTTTTTTTTTAGTCAGTAATTTTACAATTTTTAAGGATAAATTACTCATGTGGTAACAATCATATAAAAGACGAGAATTGCTACCACATATAAACCTGCACAAATATCATCCATTATAACACCAAAGCTATTTTTAAAGTTTTTATCGTAATAACTTACAGGGTAGGGTTTTGCGATATCAAAAATTCTAAAAAGAATAAACATTATAAAATAAAAGGTTAGAACCCTTGCTGGATTTGTTATTTCTGAATGGGCTATTTCATAAAGGCAAATGGGTATTGACTGACCAATAAATTCATCAATAACAATCTCTTTTGGATCCTTATTAGTTAAATCTTTAATAAATAAATTTACTGCAAAAAGTGAAATTATAAAAATAGCTACTAAAAAAAACAAAAATACATCTGCTGACAAAGAAAAAACATGAAACAATATATACAATAAGATGACAGTAGCCAACGAAGCATAGCTACCAGGAATTCTTGGCAATTTTCCAATGCCAAACATTGTAACAAATAAAGAATTTATTTTTTCAAGCATAATAATTTAATGAGACTATCACTTCACACGCAATAGCTTTTTCCTTTCCTATCAAACCTAATTTTTCAACTGTTTTACCTTTTAGATTAATTTGATCTTTATTTAAATTAAGCAAATTAGACAAAGATGAAATAATTTTTGCTCTATACTTTGAAACTTTAGGTTTCTCACAAATTAAATTTATATCGATGTTATTAATAAAATACCCTTCTTTATCCAAGTTTTTCAAAATAGGAGACAGCATATTTGGTGATCTTATATTTTTAAATCTTCTTTCGTTACTTGGATAAAGAGTTCCAATATCCATTTTTCTCATAGCACCAAGCAATCCATCTATTATGGCATGAATAATTACATCTCCATCAGAATGACCTTGTAGACCAGAATGAAATGGAATTTTTATTCCCCCAAGGTATAATTTTT
>CABXYN010000028.1 GCA_902516395.1 uncultured Pelagibacteraceae bacterium
TTATAATTTTATCCCATTACCAATTTATATATTGATACCCTTGGCGGTAGGTTTTGGTGTTGGATTGATGATTTTGCTAGATGTAACTCACCCTCCAGCTGGAGGAAATCCTATTATAGTCATATTGGGATCAGTATCGTTTGACTATTTATTCTCCCCAATATTAACTGGATGTTTGATTATCATAGCTTTTGGAATTCTTCTTAATAAATTTGTAGCGCAAAAGAAATATCCCTGATCTATTACTATTAATTTGATTGATGTTCTAATTTTATGCTACACTTTAATAAGAAAATATCTATAGAGAGATTTAAAACATAAATATTAGGAGAAAAAATGAAAGTACTTTGCGTATTATATGATGATCCAAAAGGTGGGATGCCTAAAAGCTACCCATTGTCGGATCTTCCAAAACTAGAAAAATATCCAGATGGGATGACACTACCAAGTCCAAAAGGTAGAGATTTCACTCCTGGAGAACTATTAGGATGTGTGTCTGGTGAATTAGGTTTAAGAAAATTTTTAGAGAGTAATGGTCATGAGTTAGTTGTAACAAATAGTAAAGATGGAGATGGATGTGAAGCTGACAAACATATCGTTGATGCTGATATAGTTATTTCTCAACCATTCTTTCCATATTATTTAACAAAAGAAAAAATTGAAAAAGCAAAAAATTTAAAAATTGCGATCACAGCAGGAATTGGCTCAGACCATGTAGATTTACAGGCAGCAATGGATCACAAAATCGATGTTGTAGAAGTAACTTTTTGTAATTCAAGATCAGTTGCTGAGCACATTGTAATGATGATTGTTTCAATGGTCAGAGATTATCATACCCAACACCGAATTGTTAATGAAGGTGGATGGAATATTGCTGATGCAGTTCAAAGGTCTTACGATGTTGAAGGAATGCACATTGGAACCGTTGCAGCTGGTAGAATTGGTTTAGATGCATTAAGAAAAATGAAACCATTTGATGTCCATCTTCATTATTTTGATAGACATAGATTACCTGAATCAGTAGAGAAAGAGTTAAATCTTACTTTTCATGAAACTGTAGAGTCTATGGTTAAAGTATGTGATGTTGTTACAATCAACTGTCCTCTTCATCCTGAAACAGAGAACTTATTTGATGATGAAATGATAGGTAAAATGAAAAAAGGTGCATACATTGTAAATACTGCAAGAGGTAAAATTTGTAATAGAGATGCAATTGCTAGAGCTTTAAAAAGTGGTCAATTAAGTGGATACGCAGGAGATGTATGGTTTCCTCAACCAGCTCCAAACGATCACGTGTGGAGAACAATGCCAAACCATGGAATGACACCTCATACTTCTGGAACTTCACTATCTGCGCAAGCTAGATATGCTGACGGTGTCAGAGAAATACTTGAGTGTTTTTTTGATGGTACAGAAATGAGAGATCAATATTTAATTGTCAAAGACGGGCAGTTAGCAGGAATGGGTGCTCACTCTTACAGCAAAGGAAGCGCTACTGGTGGTTCTGAGGAAGCGGCAAAATATCAAAAAAAATAGAGTTTTAAATATAAAACATTAAAGGTAAGCTATGATTAATCTAGATAGCTACCTTTAATGAAAAAATTTTTATCAATAATTTTCTTTCTTATTTCTTCAACCAGCTTTGCCAATTCACCAAATTTTGAAAAAGCCTATTTTGCTGGAGGATGCTTTTGGTGTATGGAGGAATCTTTTGAAAATATTCTTGGTGTCTCAAAAGTTATCTCTGGCTATTCAGGTGGCACCACAAAAAATCCAACTTATAAAGAAGTTACATATGGAAACACAGGCCATTTTGAGGTTATTGAAGTCATATATATTCCAGAAGTAGTTAGCTATGAAAAACTCTTAGAAGAATTCTGGGTAAATATTGATCCATTTGATGCTGTAGGACAATTTTGTGACAAGGGATATAGTTATAGATCAGTGGCATTTTATCAAAATGATAAGCAAAAAAACTTAATAGAAAATAGTATTAAGGAAATAGAGAAAAAATTCAAAAAAAAAGTAGTAACTTATGTAAGAAAATTTGATAAATTTTATATTGCAGAGGCTGTTCATCAAGATTATTACCAAATAAATTTTCTTAATTACTTAAGATATAAAAAAGGATGTAGACGCGAAGCAATATTAAATAGTATTTGGGGGTCTTAAAATGTCTGTGGTTAGTAAATATATATCTCTAAAAAATTATATTCCAACCGGTCTACCAAAAGAGACAGATTTTGAAATAAAGTCAAAAGAAATTTCAATTAATGATGAAAAAAATATTTTAGTGTCAAATTCATGGATATCAGTTGATCCGTACATGCGTGCAAGAATGACTGAGAGAAAAAATTATAAACCGCCATTTAAAATCGGTGAAGAAATGGAAGGGTATGCAATTGGTAAAGTAGAACTCTCAAATGATAAAGATTTTAGTGTTGGAGATTTAGTATTTAGCAGTCTTGGTATGAGAGATAAATTTGTTTGTAGTTCTGATGAACTAAAGAAATTAAAACCAATTGATATGCCTATACAGTCGTACTTGGGTCCACTTGGAATGACAGGTCATACAGCTTACATCGGACTTTTCAAGCATGGAGAATTGAGATCTGGGCAAACTATATTAGTCTCTTCTGCTGGAGGTAGTGTTGGATCTACAGTTTGCCAAATTGCAAAAAATCTTGGTTGTAAGGTTATTGCAAGCACAGGGTCTGACGAAAAAGTTGATTGGTTAAAAAATGAATTAAAAGTTGATCATGCTTTTAATTATAAGAAAGTAGAAAACCTTGTATTACATTTCAAGGAAATTTGCCCTGATGGTTTTGATCTTTATTTTGATAATGTTGGTGGAGACTTTTTAGAGTCTGTTATTTTCCAAATGAAAACATTTGGTCGTATTGTGATTTGTGGAAGAATTTCACAGATGAATGCAACAAATCCTGGTTCTGGTTTGAAAAATATGGCTTATGTTTTAGTAAAAAGACTTACAATTAAAGGATTTCTTATTTTTGATCACGATGATGAAAAAGAGCCATTTGAAACTGAAATGTCAAAATGGTTGGCGGATGGTAAAATAAAATTTAAAGAAACTATCTACGAAGGAATAGAGAATGCTCCAAAGTCATTTATTGATTTATTAAACGGTAAAAATATTGGCAAAATGCTTGTCAAAATTTAGTTTAGAAAATTTGTGACTTAAAATCCTCAATAAATGATTAAAACATTTCCTTTACTATTTATATTGCTATGGTCATCTGCATTCATCTCAGGTGATATTATAGTTAAGAATGCATCACCTTTTGCAGCACTTGCCTTTAGATTTGGAATTGTAACTTTAGGTTTCTTCTTGTTCGCATTACTTAAAAAAGAGATAATTTTTACAAAAGTGAGATATATATTAGAAAGTATAACTACAGGTGTATTATTTCATGGATTATATCTTGGTGGTTGTTGGTACGCCTTTCATGTAGGAGTTCCTGCAAGTGTTGTAGCATTAATTGTTACTCTTCAGCCAATCTTAACTAATTTATTATCAGGACCAATTTATAAAGAGGTAATAGGATGGAGGCAGTGGGTTGGTATTGTGTTTGGGTTTGTAGGCTCGTTGCTAGTACTTGGGGTAGATTTTGGAGATGAGTTTCCTAAAGATGGATTGGTAACTTGTTTTATTGCCCTTGCTGCAATCACTACAGGAACTTTGTGGCAAAAAAAACTGAGCGGCAATGTCCCATTATCAGTTAATAATGGATTTCAAGCTTTTGGGGGCTGTTCTTTTAATTTAATTTTAATATCAATATTTGAAACTCCTTATATAAATTTTACAACAGGGTTTTTATTAGGAATGACACATCAGATTATTCTAGTGTCGTTTGGAGCCTTTACAATTTTAATGTTTTTAATAAAAGCAGGTTCAGTAAGTAAAACTTCAACATTATTTTTTCTTGTCCCTCCTACAACAGCTGTAATGGCTTATTTATTTTTAGGAGAAAAATTATCTAATGTTGATATAGGGGGATTTATACTTGCAACAATTGGTGTTTATATTGCTACTAGAAAGTAAGTGGAAATTTTAAATTTTATAAAAAAATTTTATCGGCCTTTTGTGTTGACTTATCTTTTTTTTTCGATTGGCATAAGTTTTTATCCATCCTTTGAATTTTATTCGTTTAAAGGACAATTATTGATATTATCTGTATCTATATTTAACGGAATACTAGGAGTTTATATTAAAAAATTATAAAACGTATGGTTCAGGTCTTGCGTTACTTTTCAAAACTCTTTCAACATCAAAAACACTGATATCAATTGACTGATAGCTACCTGTTGTAATCAATTCAGTTAAAGCTCTTCCAATACCTGGTGCCTGCATCAAACCTCTTCCAGTAAAACCAGAAGCTAAATAAACATTTTCATATTTTGGATGTTTGCCAACAACTGCGTTGTTATCAAGTTTATTACAATCATAAAATCCTGCCCAACCACCGGTTAATTTAAGTTCTTCAAAGGCTGGGACTCTTTTTGCAAGAGCAGGCCAAACTAATTCCTCAAAATCATTCCATGCTGGTTCTAAATCTTTCGCATCGAATACAGATATAGGTGAACCTGCTAAAAATTCTTTACCCTCCGGTCTCCAATATACGCCAGTTGTTAAATCTCCAGTTAATGGCATATCAGGAAAATGTTTTGGACATTTTACTCTGAATACAGTGTGCTTTTGTGGTTCTACTGGAATATCTGACAACAATTCTTTAGTCCAGCATCCTGCTGCTGAAATAATAGTTTTTGCATTTATCTCTGATAAATTTTTAATGTCACCTTTTAAAAATTCTGCCCCTAACTCAATTGCTTTACTTTTTAAAGCACTATGAAACATAAAAGGATCAATCCAGCCTTCACTTTTATTATCAGTATATGTTGCTGTTTCTATACCTTCATTATTAATGTATGGAAATATTTTATTTAATTCTGAACCTTTAATATTTTTTGTACCAGCATCACATTCTCTATGATTTTCTAAAGCTTTATATTGTTCCTCTGCATGTTCTGGCCCAAACATTAGAAGGTATCCATTTGGAACCATGCTTGCTGTTGGATTTGGATTTTTTTTTGTTTTTAATAATTCTGGTATTTTAAAAATGAATTCTCTTGCAAATTTACCTAAAAGTATATTTTCTTTTTGAAAAAATTGTCTTCTAAATCCA
>CABXYN010000029.1 GCA_902516395.1 uncultured Pelagibacteraceae bacterium
GTAATTGTACTGTCCTCAGCAATGAGTGGTGTGACAAATAATTTAATCAATTTATCCAAAAAAATTAGCAAAAATTTTTCAGACTCAGAGTATGACGTTTTAGTTTCATCTGGAGAACAAGTATCCTGTGCTTTAATTTCAGGAGAATTAATTAATAAAGGTTTCAATTCAAGATCATGGATGTCATGGCAAATCCCGATTAGTACTGAGGGAAAGTATAAATTTTCAAGAATTAATAAAATCAACAAGAGCCAAATCATAAGTTATTTAAAAAAAGGAGGCATCCCCATAATCACAGGGTTTCAAGGTATTAATAATAAAAACAGAATAACTACTATCGGCAGAGGCGGCACAGATGCAAGTGCAATTATGTTTGCAAAGTTTTTCAATGCTGAAAAATGTATAATATATACAGACGTGGATGGTGTTTATTCTACAGATCCAAATAAACTTAAGTCAGCTAAAAAAATAAAAGTTATATCATATGAAGAAATGCTAGAAATGGCCTCACTAGGAGCTAAAATTATGCAACCTCATTCAATTCAAGATGCAAGGTTGAATAGGGTAGATATAGAGGTGAGATCTTCTTTCACAGATAATGAAGGTACTCTAATAACAAAAAGAAAAAATATAATAAATAATAAGATTATAACTGGCATTTCAAATACAGCTAATGATGCCAAAGTTACACTTTTAGGTGTAAGAGATAAACCAGGTATTGCAGCATCTATTTTTAAACCTCTGTCTGAAAATTCTATAAATGTGGATATGGTAGTGCAAAATATTTCTGCTAATGGAAAAGAAACTGACTTAACTTTTACAATAAAATCAGATGATCTAAGCAAAACAAAAAAAATTATTTTACAAAATAAAAAAATAAATTTTAGAGATTTGATATTTGATAAGAATGTTTCAAAAGTTTCAATAATTGGAGTAGGAATGGTTACTACTCCAGGAGTTACTTATAGAATGTTTCAGTCTCTTGCTAATCAAAATATAAATATTCAAGTAATATCTACTTCAGAAATTAAAATTTCTGTTTTGATAGATAAAAAGAATGTGCGAAAAGCTATATCTTCTCTTCACAAAGAATTTAAATTAAATAAATAATTTATGAACATTAGACCCTTTAGGGAAATAAAAAGAAGAAAAACAAAAGAAATTAATGTTGGTAATGTAAAAGTTGGAGGAAACAATCCAATTTCTGTTCAATCAATGACTAATACTTTAACAAAAGATGTTAAAGAAACAGTAAATCAAATCAAGCAAATTGAGGAAGCAGGAGCTGATATCGTGAGGGTGTCATGTCCAGATCAAGACTCAACGAAAGCTCTTAGAGAAATTATTAAAAATACTTCTATACCAATAGTTGCTGACATTCACTTTCACTATAAAAGAGCAATAGAAGCAGCTGAGAGTGGTGCTGCTTGTCTGAGAATTAACCCTGGAAATATTGGAGATAAAAAAAAAATTAAAGAAGTAATTTCTGCTGCAAAAAATAATAACTGTTCAATTAGAATTGGTGTTAATGCAGGATCTCTAGAAAAAGACTTACTAGAAAAGTACAGAGAACCCTGTCCAGAGGCACTAGTGGAGAGCGCATTAAGAAATATTAGTATTGTTGAAGACTTTGACTTTTATAAATTTAAAGTAAGTGTTAAATCCTCTGATGTATTTTTATCTATTGAAGCTTACAGACAACTTTCTAAAATTACTGATTATCCACTGCATCTAGGTATTACAGAGGCAGGATCATTTTTACCCGGTAGTATAAAATCTTCCATTGGTTTTGGATCGCTTCTTATGAGTGGTATTGGAGACACCATAAGAGTTTCTTTATCTGACGATCCAGTAGAGGAGATTAAAGTAGGAAATGAAATACTTAAATCACTTAATTTACGAAATAGAGGGGTAAAAATTATTTCCTGTCCATCTTGTGCTAGGCAAGCTTTTAATGTAATTGAAACTGTTAAAGAGCTAGAAGATAGACTGTCTCACATAAAAACTCCTATTTCTTTATCTATAATTGGATGTGTGGTTAATGGACCAGGGGAAGCAGCTCAAACTGATATAGGTATTACTGGAGGGGGAAAGGGCAATAACATGCTTTATTTAAATGGAATTGAAAGTGAAAAAATATCCAGTGAAGGGATGATTTCTCAAATTGTTAGACTGGTAGAGGAAAAAGCAGAAGAAATCGAAAAAGCCAAATAATGGTACCTTTATCAAAAGTTCAAGATTTAATAGCAAAACATTCTAGGTTGGAAAAAGAGCTATCTTCACAAGAAATTGACAAAAAATCTTTTGCAGAGAAGTCAAAAGAATACTCAGACTTAAGTGACATTATCAAAGAAGCAGTTTCTTACTTTAATTTTAAGAAAAACAAAGATGAATTGGAAAATTTAATTAATGACAATGACATAGACAAAGAGATGAAGGATTTAGCCATAAGTGAATTAAATGAGCTTGAGAAAAACAATGAAAGTAATGAAAAAAAAATAAAATTATTTTTATTGCCTAAAGATGAGGCAGATACAAAAAATGCAATGATAGAGATTAGAGCTGGAACAGGAGGACTAGAAGCGAGTTTATTTGCTTCAGACTTATTTAAAATGTACGAAAAAGTCAGTCATAAAAAAAAATGGCTCATGGAGGTTATATCTATTTCTAAAAGTGATGCCGGAGGTTTAAAAGAAGTTATTGCATCAATAAAAGGTAAAAATATTTATTCTTCATTAAAATATGAAAGTGGTGTTCATAGAGTTCAGAGGGTTCCTGATACGGAAACTCAAGGAAGAGTTCATACTTCTGCTGCTACAGTTGCAGTAATGCCCGAAGCTGAAGAGGTTGATGTTAAGATAGAGGAAAAAGATTTAAGAATTGATGTATTTAGAAGCAGTGGTCCAGGGGGTCAAAGTGTAAATACTACAGATTCTGCTGTCAGGATTACACATATTCCAACTGGAATAGTTGTTAGTCAGCAAGATGAAAAATCGCAAATAAGAAATAAAGAAAAAGGGTTAAAAATTCTTAGATCAAGAATTTATGAGTTAGAACGACAAAAAAGAGATGAGGAAAGGTCAAAAGATAGAAAAAGTAAAATTGGCACGGGAGATAGGTCAGAGAGAATTAGAACATATAATTTTCCTCAAGGGAGAGTAACAGATCATAGAATAAATTTAACATTACATAAATTATCTGAATTTATGGAAGGTGAAATTTTTGATGAGATGATAGAAAACTTAGTGATCCAAGCTCAAGAAAATGAGCTCAGCAATATTTAAATATGAATTATAATCAGATATTAAAAGAGGGAGAAAATTTTTTAAAAAAAAATAATACTAAAAATTCAAATTTAGATACTGAATTAATCTTATCAAAAGTAACAAACAAAAAAAGAGAGGAAATATTACTAAATGCCAATAATAAATTAAATAATACTGATTTAATAAAATTTAAAAATTATTTATTTAGAAGATATCATAAAGAACCAATGGCATATATTCTTGGTTATAAACATTTTTGGAAATACAAGTTTTTAACTAATAAATCAGTTTTGATTCCGAGACCAGATACTGAACTAATTGTAGAGGAAACTCTGAAACACTTACCAATTGATAAGTCAAAAAAAATTTTAGATGTTGGAACTGGTTCGGGATGTATTGTGGTTTCTCTAATAAAAGAGAGACCAAAATGTGTAGCAACAGCTATAGATATATCTCTAAAAGCCTTAAATGTTGCAAAAACTAATGCAAAATTACATCATCTAGAAAATAAGATTAATTTTATTAATATCGATATTGACAAATATAAATCTTATAACTATGATTTAATTATATCTAATCCTCCATACATAAATAGTATTGATTTAAATAGATTAGATGATGATATTAAATTCCATGAACCTAAATTAGCATTATCAGGTGGTTCTGATGGTTTGAGGGATTTAAAAAAAGTAATTTTTAAGAGCACAAAATTGTTAAAAATAAACGGAAAATTAATACTTGAGATTGGATGCAAACAAAAAAACAAATGCGTAAAAATGCTAAATGAGAATAAATTCTATATTAACAAAATATCCAAAGATTTATCTGGGAAGGATAGATGCATCGTAAGTACTAAATTGCAATAATGAACAATTTCAAAAATAATAATAGAAGAGGTCGATTCAAGCCAAATGGAGATAGAGGTTTTAGAAGAAATGGAAATGGACATAAGGCTAATGGTGATTTTGGAAACGGATCTTCTTTTAAAAGAAGGCACCCAGGAAAAAATAATCAAAATGCCGCAAAACTCGTTGAGAAATATAATGATCTTGCTAGAGAGGCTCTATCAAATGGGGATAAAATTTTATCTGAGAACTATTTACAGCATTCAGAGCACTTTTCGAGAATTCTTACATCTCAAGAAAATTCAAGAAACCATAATGAGAATGCATCAGATGTTAATACTAGCAATCAACTAAAAGTTGAGGATCAAAACAAAGATGTAGAAACAACAACATAACGTTTTACATTTTAGATATTAGATCAGATTTTAGAACATCAATTTTAATTTTATACACTTCAAATACCTTACGTTGCTCGCCCTTTAATATTTTTCCAGAAGGAAGTTTCAGTTTTTGTGAATTTATTTTTCTTCCATTTTCAATAACTTCATAATGTAAATGTGGGCCAGTAGAAAGACCTGTTGAGCCAACATAACCAATTATTTGACCTTGCTTTACTTTCGTACCTTTTTTTATTCCTCTGCCAAACTTTGACATATGTGCATAAACAGTTTGATAAACTCTATTATGTTTTATTTTTACACAATTTCCTCCACCTCCGCACCATTGAGCCCTGACCACCAAACCATCTCCCGATGCAAGTATAGGTGTTCCAGTTGGGGCAGCAAAATCAGTACCTGTATGCATTTTTGTAAATCCTAAAATTGGGTGTTTCCTTTTTCCAAATGAAGATGATAATCTAGCACCATTTATTGGAGTTTTCATTAAAGTCTTTCTCATGCTTTTTCCATTCTCATCAAAATAATCAATTTTGTTTTTTTCATATTCATGTCTGTAGAGTTTAAGATCTTGATTTTGTAAATTTAAATTAGCAAATACTATGTTGCCAGTTTCAACTATATTTCCATCTTTGTTTAAGAATTCCTCATATATTATTTGAAAACTATCATTTTTCCAAATATCTC
>CABXYN010000030.1 GCA_902516395.1 uncultured Pelagibacteraceae bacterium
AATATCTTTTTATAGTCTCCAGAGTAACTTATTGGACAGTAAAAGTTTTTCATCCAATAAACTAAAATAAAGGGTCTAAATATGCAAGAAGGCAGTTTTATTTTTAAAAAGCTTATAATGAGTTTTAATTTAAATTTTTTAAATTAATCTATACTAAAATTTTTTTCAGTGCATAAATCAAGCCAATTGAGCTATTAGTACTGGTCAGCTACACGCATTACTGCGCTTCCACACCCAGCCTATCAACGTGGTGGTCTACCACGGCTCTATAGGAAGAACTAGTTTTGAGGTAAGTTTCCCGCTTAGATGCTTTCAGCAGTTATCTCGTCCGTACTTAGCTACCCGGCACTGCAGCTGGCGCTACAACCGGTCCACCAGTGGTACGTCCATCCCGGTCCTCTCGTACTAGGGACAGCTCCTCTCAATTCTTCTACACGCATAGCAGATAGGGACCGAACTGTCTCACGACGTTCTGAACCCAGCTCACGTACCACTTTAATTGGCGAACAGCCAAACCCTTGGGACCTGCTCCAGCCCCAGGATGTGATGAGCCGACATCGAGGTGCCAAACACTGCCGTCGATATGAGCTCTTGGGCAGTATCAGCCTGTTATCCCCGGCGTACCTTTTATCCGTTGAGCGATGGCCCTTCCACTCAGAACCACCGGATCACTATGACCGACTTTCGTCTCTGCTCGACTTGTCAGTCTCACAGTCAGGCAAGCTTATGCCATTGCACTCTACGAACGATTTCTGACCGTTCTGAGCTTACCTTCGCACGCCTCCGTTACTATTTGGGAGGCGACCGCCCCAGTCAAACTACCCACCATACAATGTCTTGATGCCGGATAACGGCAATCAGTTAGATGTCAAGAAAAACAAAAGAGGTATTTCACTGGTGACTCCACGATAACTGACGCCATCGCTTCAATGTCTCCCTCCTATGCTAAATATGTTTTTCCTAACACCAATGTAAAGTTGCAGTAAAGGTGCACGGGGTCTTTCCGTCTAACTACGCGAACTCCGCATCTTCACGGAGAATTCAATTTCACTGAGTTGATGTTGGAGACAGCGGAGAAATCGTTACGCCATTCATGCAGGTCGGAACTTACCCGACAAGGAATTTCGCTACCTTAGGACCGTTATAGTTACGGCCGCCGTTTACTGGGGCTTCAGAAATGAGCTTGCACCCATCGCATTAACCTTCCAGCACCGGGCAGGCGTCAGACCCTATACATCCACTTACGTGTTAGCAGAGCCCTGTGTTTTTGATAAACAGTCGCTTCTCCCTGGCTTGTGCCACCTTTAAATGGTTGCCCAAAAAAAGGTCTTCTTTATTCCGAAGTTACAGAAGCATTTTGCCGAGTTCCTTCAACATCATTCTCTCAAGCGCCTAAATATACTCTATTAATCCACCTGTGTCGGTTTAGGGTACGGTCTTAATGATGGAGCTATTTCCTGGAACTTTTTCGCAGCATGTTCAATCCATTAAGAACACACAACTTACAAAATCCGTCACTACCATCAGGTTAAGGAATATTAACCTTATTTCCATCGACTACGGCTTTCGCCCTCGTCTTAGGGGCCGACTAACTCTGCGCGGATTAACCTTGCGCAGAAACCCTTGGATTTTCGGCGAAGAAGTTTTTCACTTCTTTAATCGTTACTCATGTCAGCATTCGCACTTCTGATACCTCCAGGATCCCTCACGGGTATCCCTTTACAGGCTTACAGAACGTTCCGCTACCGCTTATAAAGTCCGAAGACTTTATAAACCCACAGATTCGGTATGTGATTTTAGCCCCGTTACATCTTCGGCGCAGAAACTCTATTAGACCGGTGAGCTGTTACGCTATCTTTAAAGGATGGCTGCTTCTAAGCCAACCTCCCGGCTGTTATGGAATTTCCACATCCTTTCACACTTAATCACAATTTTGGGACCTTATCTGGTGGTCTGGGCTCTTTCCCTCTCGACCATGGACCTTAGCACCCACAGTCTGTCTGTTGAAGAACTACGTTTAGCATTCGGAGTTTTATTAGGTTTGGTAAGAATCTCTTCCCCCTAGCCCATTTAGTGCTCTACCTCTAAACGCATATTTATTCAACGCACTACCTAAATAGTTTTCGCGGAAAACCAGCTATCTACGAATTTGGTTGGCCTTTCACCCCTTACCACAAGTCATCCAAAGACTTTTCAACGTCAACTGGTTCGGTCCTCCAGCAAGTGTTACCTTGCATTCAACCTGCTCATGGTAAGCTCATTCGTTTTCGGGTCTAATTCATAAAACTAATCGCCCTATTAAGACTTGCTTTCGCTACGCCTACACCTAGATGGCTTAAGCTTGCTTTATAAATTAAGTCACTGACCCATTATACAAAAGGTACGCCGTCACTCTAAAAAGAGCTTCGACTGATTGTAGGCATGCGGTTTCAGGTTCTATTTCACTCCCCTAATAGGGGTTCTTTTCACCTTTCCCTCACGGTACTAGTTCACTATCGGTCACTGAAGAGTATTTAGGCTTAGAGGGTGGTCCCCCTATATTCGAGCAGGATTTCACGTGTCCCGCTTTACTCAAGAAATTTGTTAAACATTACTCATACGGGACTATCACCCTCTGTGGTTAGCTTTTCCAAACTATTCAAATTTTTTTAACAAATCTACTGGCCTACTCCGCTTTCGCTCGCCACTACTAACGGAATCTCAATTGATTTCTTTTCCTCCGGTTACTTAGATGTTTCAGTTCTCCGGGTTGTCTCTTTAAACCTATGTATTCAGTTTAAAGTACCACATAAAGTGGTGGGTTTCCCCATTCGGAAATTTACGGATCAAAACTTGCATACAGTTCCCCGTAACTTATCGCAGTATACCACGTCCTTCATCGGCTTTCAGTGCCAAGGCATCCGCCACACGCCCTTAAACGCTTGATTTATGCACAGAAAAAAATTCTGTGTTGAATCAAATTTTTAAAAAAAATATTCATCTATTCGAATATTTATTGATTGTTCAAATCTTAGAACAATCGGATATAGATATTGATAATAATTATAAAATATTTACGAGTGAAATGGCTAAGTGTTTCTTGGTGGAGGATAGCGGGATCGAACCGCTGACCTCCTGAATGCAAATCAGGCGCTCTCCCAGCTGAGCTAATCCCCCAGAAATTGGTGGGCCGAGAAAGACTCGAACTTTCGACCCCACCCTTATCAAGGGTGTGCTCTAACCAACTGAGCTACCGGCCCCCTTTTGTGCAAAAGGAGAAACACTATTTTAAAAAGAGAAATGAGGACGGTCAACATTAACCTGTTATATTATTTAGATTAAGAAAAAATCCTTAATCATCCTTAGAAAGGAGGTAATCCAGCCGCAGGTTCCCCTACGGCTACCTTGTTACGACTTCACCCCAGTCGCTGACTATACCGTAGTCAAGGGTTTAAAACCTTGCCTTAAGGTAGAACCAACTCCCATGGTGTGACGGGCGGTGTGTACAAGACCCGGGAACGTATTCACCGCGGCGCGCTGATCCGCGATTACTAGTAATTCCAGCTTCATGTACTCGAGTTGCAGAGTACAATCCGAACTGAGGCATATTTTTAGGATTTGCTTGATGTCGCCATCTTGCTTCCTATTGTAAATGCCATTGTAGCACGTGTGTAGCCCAACACGTAAGGGCCATGAGGACTTGACGTCATCCCCACCTTCCTCCAGCTTATCACTGGCAGTTCTTTCAGAGTGCCCAACTTAATGATGGCAACTAAAAGTGAGGGTTGCGCTCGTTGCGGGACTTAACCCAACATCTCACGACACGAGCTGACGACAGCCATGCAGCACCTGTGTTTCGTCCGGCCGAACCGAAAACTCTAATCTCTTAGAGTCGCGACGAACATGTCAAGTGTTGGTAAGGTTCTGCGCGTATCTTCGAATTAAACCACATGCTCCACTACTTGTGCGGGTCCCCGTCAATTCATTTGAGTTTTAACCTTGCGGTCGTACTCCCCAGGCGGTGTGTTTAATGCTTTCGCTGCGACACTGAAAATAAATTTCCAACGTCTAACACACATCGTTTACGGCATGGACTACGAGGGTATCTAATCCTCTTCGCTACCCATGCTTTCGTTCCTCAGCGTCAGTAATGATCCAGAAAGCTGCCTTCGCAATCGGTATTCTTTCTAATATCTACGAATTTCACCTCTACACTAGAAATTCTGCTTTCCTCTATCATACTCTAGCTAAAAAGTTTTGATGGCAGTTCCAGAGTTAAGCTCTGGGATTTCACCACCAACTTTTTTAACCACCTACGAACTCTTTAAGCCCAGTAATTCCGAACTACGCTAGGTCCCTTCGTATTACCGCGGCTGCTGGCACGAAGTTAGCCGGACCTTCTTATTCGGGTACAGTCATTTTCTTCCCCGACGAAAGAGCTTTACAACCCAAAGGCCTTCTTCACTCACGCGGCATCGCTGCATCAGAGTTTCCTCCATTGTGCAATATTCCCTACTGCTGCCTCCCGTAGGAGTTTGGGCCGTGTCTCAGTCCCAATGTGGCTGATCATCCTCTCAGATCAGCTATAGATCAAAGTCTTGGTAGGCCATTACCCCACCAACAAACTAATCAAGTGCAGGCTCATCCTTCGGCGCATAAAGCTTTCTCCGTAAAGACTTATGAGGTATTAGCACAAGTTTCCTCGTGTTATTCCTCACCAAAGGGAAGATACCTACATGTTACTCACCCGTCTGCCACTAAGTATTGCTACTTCGTTCGACTTGCATGTATAAGGCGTGCCGCCAGCGTACGTTCTGAGCCATGATCAAACTCTCAAGTTTAAAAACGGCGCACACTAGCTTCTATATAAATACTAAGAATAATATTTAT
>CABXYN010000031.1 GCA_902516395.1 uncultured Pelagibacteraceae bacterium
CCTCAAACACATACGCACCATTGTTACTGTTTAAAATTGATTGACCTAAGATAATTAAAGGTTTTTCTGCACTATTAATTTTGTTTGAAAGATCGTGTTCATTTTTGATTATTTGATTAATTATTTTTGTATCATTTTCTAAAACTGTGTAAGGATAGGTTAAATCGCCAACATCCTCTAAAGAAAATATTTCAGTTTTATTTTTTAAATAAGTTTTTCTTATTCTTGAGTTTAGAATAGTTGCCTCAAATCTTGGATTTGTGCCTATTAATAATATTAGATCACTTTCTTCAATCCCTTCTATGCTAGAGTTAAACAAATAATTATTTCTGTTTTCAAAATTTACATAAGTATGTTTGGATCTGGAATCTAAATAACTAGAATTTAAAGTTTTTTGAAATAAGTTTTTAATAGCAAACATAGTTTCCATATTTGTCATGTCACCAGTCAAACCAACTATTTTGTCTGGCGATGATTTTGAAATTTTTTCTTTAGTTATTTTGTATGCGTCTTGCCAACTTATTTCCTCAAAATTTCCATTATTTTTTATAAGTGGTGTATCTAATCGTTGATTTTTTAATCCATCACACGCATATCTTGTTTTATCTGAAATCCACTCTTCGTTAATTTCCTCATTAATTCTAGGTAAAACCCTTTTTACTTCCCAGTCGTAAGTATCTACTCTAATGTTAGATCCAACAGCATCCATTACATCAATTGTTTCTGTCTTTTTAAGTTCCCAAGGTCTTGCCTCAAAAACATAAGGCTTAGAAGTTAAGGCACCTACTGGACATAAGTCTATTACATTTGCTGACATTTCAGATTCCATGGATTTCTCTAAATATGTAGTAATTTCCATATTTTCTCCACGTCCGATTGCACCTAATTCAGGAACTCCCGCTACTTCAGTGGCAAATCTAATACATCTAGTACAATGAATACATCGTGTCATTTGGGTGTTTATTAATGGACCCATATATTTTTCGGGAACATATCTTTTATTTTCTTTAAATCTTGATTTATCAATTCCATAAAACATAGATTGATCCTGTAAATCACATTCACCACCTTGATCACAAACAGGACAATCTAAAGGATGGTTAGCCAGCAAAAACTCCATTACACCTTTTCTAGCTTTTTCAACTTTTTCTGTATTTGTTTTAATAACCATTCCTTCGGATGCAGGCATTGCACATGAGGCTATTGGTTTTGGTGACTTTTCCATTTCAACCAAACACATACGACAATTTCCAGCTATAGAAAGTTTTTCATGATAACAAAATCTTGGTATTTCAGCTCCAGCTTGTTCGCAGGCTTGTAGTACAGTTAAACCATTTTCAACTTCAATATCAATATCGTTTACTTTTAATTTAGGCATTGTCCTTTTCTAATAAATGTTGATCTACTAAGTATGGAATATTTTTTTGTTTTTTTACTACAGGATCAAATTTATTTCTTTCAAGTATTTCATCTTTAAAATGTCTAATTAATCCTTGAACTGGCCAAGATGAACCTTCACCAAAAGCACAAATTGTATGACCTTCTATTTGTTTGGTTACATCAAATAGCATATCTACTTCATCTGGAGTTGCCTCACCTGCTGCCATTCTTTCCAACATTCTCCACATCCATCCAGATCCTTCCCTACATGGTGTACACTGACCACAACTTTCATGTTTATAGAATCTAGCTATTCTTGCCATACACTTAATAATATCCTGGTCATTATTGATGACAACAATACCGGCTGTTCCTAATCCTGTTTTATTTTCAACACATGCATCGAAATCCATTTTCATATTGTCACAAATTTCTTTAGGTAGCATTGGCATTGAAGATCCTCCAGGTATAACAGCTTTGAGATTATCCCATCCACCTACTACACCTCCTGCGTGGGTTTCAATTAATTCTTTAAGTGGAATTCCCATTTCTTCCTCAACATTGCATGGGTTATTTACATTCCCTGAAATACAATAAATCTTTGTTCCAGTATTTTTAGGTCTTCCAAGTGAGCTAAACCATTTTGCACCCCTTCTTAAAATTGTTGGAACAGCCGCAACTGTTTCAACATTATTTATGATTGTAGGGCATCCATATAATCCAATTAATGCTGGAAAAGGTGGCTTTAGTCTTGGTTGACCTTTTTTTCCTTCCAAGCTCTCAAGTAGTGCGGTCTCTTCACCACAAATATAAGCACCAGCACCATAATGAATATAAATATCTAAATCCCATCCTGAATTTAAGGCATTTTTACCAATTAAATTATTTTGATAAGCCTCATCGATTGCAGTTTGAAGTTTTTGTCCCTCGTTGAAATATTCTCCTCTAATATAAATGTAACATTTGTGAGCGTTAACTGCGTAAGAAGCAATTAAACATCCTTCTATTAATTTATGAGGTTCAAATCTTAATATGTCTCTATCTTTGCATGTTCCAGGTTCTGACTCATCAGCATTAATAACTAAATAATGAGGTCTAGATCCAACTTCTTTAGGTGCGAATGACCATTTTAAACCAGTTGGAAAACCAGCACCTCCACGCCCTCTAAGTTCAGAGGATTTAACTTCATTGATTATCCATTCTCTGCCCTTTTCTAAAATTTCTTTTGTTCCATTCCAATCATTTCTTAATTTTGCAGACTCGATGTCCGCGCCATTGTCATTGTACAAGTTTTGAAATATTCTATCTTCGTCTTTAAGCATTTTTGTTACCTAATAAAGTTTTTCGATTATTAACTGGTTCAGCATTTATCCTTCCTGAATAAGATCCTGGCTTTGGGATTTTGTTTTGGTATATCGTCTCAATTATTTCTTCAAGCTTTTTGTCATTCAAATCTTCATAATAGTCCTCATTAACTTGCATCATTGGTGCGTTAACACATGCGCCAAGACATTCAACCTCCATCCATGAAATTTTTCCATCGCTAGATAATACATTTTCTTTTTCAGATATTTTGTTTTTACAAACTTTTACTAAATCATACGCACCTCTAAGCATACAAGGTGTTGTGGTACAAACTTGAAAGAAATATTTACCAACTGGTGATAGATTATACATAGAATAAAAAGTCGCCACTTCATAAACTTTTATATAAGGCATGTCTAAAAATTTAGCTATGTATTTCATTGCTTGCAAAGGTATCCAATTATCATTTTGCCTTTGAGCAATATACAACAAAGCCATAACTGCACTCTGTTGTTTGCCATCTGGATAGTTGGAAACTATTTTATTTGCAGCCTCCATACTTTTATCACTGAACTTAAAAGTTTCTGGCTGTTCTTTGTGAATTTTTTTTATGCTCATCTATCGACCTCTCCAAAAACTATATCCATTGAACCTAAGACTGCAGGTACATCAGCAAGCATATGTCCTTTTATTAAATAATCCATCGCTTGAAGGTGTGTAAATCCAGGAGCTCTGATCTTGCATTTGTATGGTTTACTTGAACCATCTGAAATTAGATAAACACCAAATTCTCCTTTTGGTGCCTCAACTGCAGTATATATTTCATCTTTTTCAACTCTATACCCCTCAGTAAATAACTTAAAATGATGGATTAAAGCCTCCATAGACTGTTTAATTTCTTTCTTAGGTGGAGGGGAAATTTTTCCATCTTCTGTTTTAACTGGCCCTTTTGGAATGTTTTGTAAACATTGTTTAATAATTTTTATACTTTCTCTCATCTCTTCAATTCTGCAAAGATATCTATCATAGCAATCTCCATTTTTTCCAACAGGAATTTTAAAGTCTAAATCATTATAACAATCGTAAGGCTGACTTCTTCTTAAATCCCAAGCTACACCAGAACCTCTTAACATAACTCCTGAAAAAGAATAATCTAGTGCATCTTGTTTTGACACTATTCCTATATCTACATTTCTTTGTTTAAATATTCTGTTATCAGTAAGTAAAGTTTCTAAATCATCAATAATTTTTGGAAATTTTTCACAAAATTCACTGATATCACTATCAAGTCCAGTAGGAAGATCTTTATGCACTCCACCTGCTCTAAAATAATTAGCATGCAATCTTGATCCAGATACCCTCTCATAAAATCCCATTAATTTTTCTCGTTCCTCAAATCCCCATAAAGTTGGTGTTAACGCCCCAACATCCATTGCTTGAGTAGTTACATTTAATATGTGACTTAATATTCGACCTATTTCACAGAACATTACTCTTATATATTTCGCTCTAGAAGGAACTTCGATTTTGAGAATTTTTTCTATAGCTAAAGCAAATGCATGTTCTTGATTCATTGGAGCTACATAATCAAGACGATCAAAATAAGGAACAGCTTGCATATAAGTTTTATTTTCTATTAGCTTCTCAGTACCACGGTGCAGTAACCCTATATGAGGATCAGCTTTTTCAACAACTTCTCCATCTAATTGAAGTATTAATCTTAAAACTCCATGTGCTGCAGGATGTTGTGGTCCAAAATTTAAATTTAGTGTTTTTTTTTCTTTTGCCATTAGTTTTTTTTAATTTCCTTAATATATTTGGTTCCTTCCCAAGGACTCTCATAATCAAAATTTCTGTAATTTTGTTCTAATTTTACAGGTTCATAGATCACTTTTTTTTGTTCTTCGCTATAACGAACCTCATTATGGCCGGTAAGAGGAAAATCTTTTCTTAAAGGATGTCCTTCAAATCCATAATCAGTTAAAATTCTTCTTAAATCAGGATGGTTTTTAAAGTTTAACCCATACATATCAAACACTTCTCTTTCCAT
>CABXYN010000032.1 GCA_902516395.1 uncultured Pelagibacteraceae bacterium
TAGATTTATCTTTTAGATTTTTAATTGGAATATTTGATACAATTATTATTGATTTAAATAAATTTGACTTTATTGCCTTATCTACTGAATGCATAAATAAAGGTTTATTAAGATAATTTGTAAATTGTTTTAGATTATTTGACTTAAATCTCTTACCTTTGCCAGCAGCTAGTAGTATAAAACAATTAGTCATGATTGTTATAAAATTATTTGTAATATATTTTTAAATTATGTTTGCTTTGTTAAAAAGGAATTTGTTTATCATTGTTATATTTATATTAACTATTTCTTTAGGTTTTCTAACATTTTTAACATTTATCAATAAAAGTTTTATAAAGCTTAATGAAGATAACCTTGAAATTCTTCTTATTTCCAACATCGTCTTGGTGCTTTTATTTTTTGTATTAATATTTATAGATATAAAAAACTCAATTAAGAATAATATTAACGTAAGAGGCTCTGTTGCCAATAGAAAATATATAGTTTCATTTGCACTATTTACTTTAATCCCATCATTATTAATTGCAGTTTTCTCATTATTTATCTTTTCTTTTGCGTTAGACAAATATTTTGATAAAAAAATTACCACGGCAGTTAATAATTCTTATGAAATAGCAAAAAACTACGTAGATGAGAAAAGAAATAAAATTGAATCTGAGATCGTTTTAATTGCTTTTGATTTAAACAAATATGCAGATTTATACAAATCTAATCCTGACAGATTTCAGGTTATACTAAATACACAAAGATATTTAAGAGATATAGATCAACTTTATTTAATTGATGCTGAAGGGAATTTAATTCGATCTGCAACGGGCTCACAATATAAAAAAATCGAGGGTAGAGCAATGGAGATGGTTAAAAATGATGACAGACCATTAAAAATTATAAACACATTTGAGAATAAATCTGCAGCTGTTATAAGACTGTCGAGTTATGACAGCACTTTCTTATATGTTTTGAAGTATTTTGATAAGAATATCTCTAATTATTTAATTAAATCAGAGGAAGCTGTAAATTTTTATTATACAGTTGAAAATCAAAACCTTGGTATAAGAATTTCATTTGCTATTATTTATGTTACCCTCGTTACACTATTATTATTTTTATCGATTACAATAGCTATAAGATTTTCTTCACGTTTCTTTATATCGATAAACAACTTAATAACTGCATCTGAAAACATTGGTAAAGGAAATCTTGATACAAAAGTACCAGATTTAAAAGCTGATATTGAAATGGAAAGACTTAATAAAAATTTTAATTCAATGATTGATAGATTAAAAAATCAACAAGAAAAATTACTTACAAACGAGAGACATGAGGCTTGGGAAAATGTTGCAAGAAAATTAGCACATGAAATTAAAAACCCTTTAACACCTATACAATTAACAATTGATAACCTCAAAACAAAATATTTACCAAATATTGAAAATGCAAGACAAGAAAAATATTTAAATAATCTTAAAACTATACTTAAGCAAATAAAACAAATTGAAAACTTGGTAAATGAATTTTCTGATTTTGCTAGAATGCCAAAACCATTATTTAAGCTAAACAATTTAAACAATGTTATCAATGAAAATATTAATTTGGTAAATAAATTTGATAGCTCTGTTAAAATTAGATTAGTAAATCATTTGTCAAAAGAAGTTGTATTAAATTTTGACAACGAGCAGATTAATAGATTATTTTTTAATCTTATTAAAAATTCTCTGGAAAGTATTCAAGAAAAAGCTAAAAAAGATAGTAAAACTGTCAAAAATATAGATATAGAAATTAGACAAAGAAGAGATTATATAAACGTTAATATTGTCGATACTGGAACTGGATTTAAGAATAAAAAAACTAAAGATATAATTAAGCCTTATTTTACAACCAAAGAAAAAGGAACTGGATTAGGACTATCAATTGTAGATAAAATTATTAGTGATCACGAAGGATCAATTAAATTTTTAAATCATAAAAATGGTGCAAAAATTCAAATTATAATTCCATATAAAAAATAATGTCAGCTGAAATTTTAATTATAGATGATAATGCAGATATAAGATTAATTCTTGATGAATTAATTAAAGATGCAGGATATAAGACAAGACTTGCGGCAAACTTTAATCAAGCTTTAACTGAAATTGACAAAAAACTTCCTGACGTTGCAATTATTGATGTTAAATTAGATAAAGGCGACAACGATGGTATTTTATTGTTAGATCATATTAAAAAAAAAAATCCTGATTTACCAGTAATAATGATATCAGGGCATGCCAATATTGAAATGGCAGTAAATTCATTAAAATCTGGTGCTTTTGAATTTATCCAAAAACCATTCGATAAAGAAAGACTTTTAAATTTTGTAAATAGAGCTGTAGAAAATTATAATTTAAAAAATGAAAATAAAACATTAAATACAAAACTTTTTCACACGTTTGAATTGGTGGGCAGAAGTACAAATATTCTCTCAATTAAAGATCAGATAAATAAGTTATCAAAATCTGAAAGTAGAATATTTATTAGTGGACCTACAGGATCAGGCAAAGAATTGATTTCAAGAAAAATCCATAAAAATTCTAATCGGAAAGATGGCCCATTTGTCATTATCAATGGAGCACTTTTAGATGCAAAAAAATATGAACTCGAGTTGTTTGGCGAAGAAAAGAAAGATGGTTCTATATTTTATGGAGCACTCGAAAAAGCTTCAGGTGGCATATTATTAATAGATGAGGTTACCGAAATACCACTTGAAACTCAGTCAAAAATTTTGAGAGTTGTCATAGATCAAAAATTTAGAAGAATAAACAGTAATCATGATATAAAGGTAGATGTAAGAATTATTTGTACAAACAGTAAAGAAGTTCAACAAGAAATAAAGTTTGGAAATTTTAGGGAAGATTTATTTCATCGATTAAATGTATTTAATATCAAAATTGATCCATTGAATAAAAGAATAGATGATATTCCAATATTAACAGAATATTTTATAGAGAATATTTGTGAGGCTAATAACTTCAAAAAATTTAAAATCATTGATAATAATTATTTACTCAATTACGACTGGCCTGGAAATGTTAGAGAACTGAGAAATTTGATTGAAAGAATAGCCATATTGTCACCTGGTGACGATAATGAGAGATTGATGAATATAATTAAAGAATCACTCTCTAAATCTATTGAAGATGAATTTTCTGTAACTGAAACTCTTACAGTTCCTTTAAAAGAAGCTAGAGAAAGTTTTGAAAAACAATATTTAGTCTCACAATTAAAAAAATTCAGTGGAAATATTTCCAAAACTGCAAAATTTATAGGTATGGAAAGATCAGCTTTACATAGAAAATTAAAACTACTTGGTGTGAAAGATTTAAACTAATGAATATTATTATTTGTGGAGCAGGTAGAGTAGGATCTACCATAGCAAAAATGCTAATAGAGCAAAATCACTCAATTACAATAATTGATCAATCTAGCGATGATATTCAAAAAATAAATGAAACTTTGGATGTCAAAGCAATTGTTGGCAAAGCAACCTCTCCAGCAATATTAGAAAAAGCAAATACAAAGGACGCAGATATGATCATTGCTGTGACCAGAAACGATGAAATAAATATGTTGATATGCCAAATTGCTTTTTCATTATTTAAGGTCCCAAAAAAAATCGCTCGAATAAGATTTCAAGAATATCTTGATCCAAAATATTCAGGATTATTTAATAAAGAAAATTTAGCAATTGATAATATCATTTCTCCTGAAATTGAAATTGCAAAATCTATTCAGCGAAAATTAGAGGCACCTGGAGCTTTAGATAATGTTCCATTTGCAGAAAATAAAATTAGATTATTAGAAATTTTGATTGATGAAAAATGTTCAATCCAAGGAATAAATTTAAATGAACTTACAAAAAAATTCCCAAAATTAAATGCTTATATTCTTGGTGTTATCAGAAATGATAAATTTGTTGTTATAAAAAAAACAGATCAACTCCAATTAAATGACAAAGCTTATGTTGTTGTTAACAGTAGTCAAATGATAGAAACTTTGAATGTATTTGGTCATAATGAAAAAATTTCAAATAAAATGTTAATTATTGGCGGGGGAAATATTGGTTTTAATCTGGCTAAAAATATTGAAAAATCATTTGATGCAGCGAGAGTCAAAATAATCGAAAAAGACAAATCTCGTGCAGAATATATAGCTAATGAGTTAAACGATACCATAGTGATTAATGGTAACGGTTTAGATGAAGATGTTCTAAATGAAGCTAATATTGATGAAGTTGAAACAGTTTTAGCTTTAACCAATGATGATGAAGATAACTTAATGTTAAGTGTGATAGTTGAAAAATTCTCAAAAGATAAAAGAACTATGGCGCTTATAAACAAACCTAATTATTCATTACTACAATCTTCTTTAAAAATTGATGATTTAATTGATCCAAGAATGAATACAGTGTCAAGTATTTTGAAACATGTTCATAAAGGAACAATTGAAAATGCATATACAATTTTAAATGGTGAATATGAGGTTATAGAGGCAGATATTATTGAGAGTTCTGAATTAATAAATAAACAATTAAAAGACTCAGATTTACCTGATGAAATTAGAATAGGGGCTATATTAAGAAATGGCGATGTAATCATTCCAAGCTCAAGTTACATTTTTCAAAAAGATGATACTGTTGTTCTTTTATCGAAAAGAGATCAATTACCTATTGTAGAAAAC
>CABXYN010000033.1 GCA_902516395.1 uncultured Pelagibacteraceae bacterium
TACTTTCTATTTTATGTATCTTTCCAATCTCCACTAATTTGTCCAATGCTCTATAAACTTGCAAAGGGGCATTAATACCTTTTTTTTTAACATCAAATAAAATTGAATATGCTTTTAATGGCTGATCAGATTTTTCTATTAAATCTAATATTATTTTTTGGTTTTTAGATAATGTTTCTTGTTTTTGCATATTATTATTTTTTATAATACTTCATTAATTTTTCAATTGTATCGTTTGTTTAATTTTAAATAATGAAAAAATAAATAATACTAGTGCAGCTGCTACGATAGAAGGACCAGATGGAGTGTTAAACTCTAATGAAGAGAATAGTCCAATAAATACTGACAGTAACCCGCCAATTATTGAAAAAATAACCATTTTTTGAGGGTTATCAGATAAGTTTCTGGCCATAGCTGTAGGTATGATTAACATTCCTGTAATAAGCAATAAGCCAACCATTTTAATAGATATTGCAATTATTGCTGCCATTAAAATTGTAAATATAGCTTTAGCTCTATCTGGATTCAAACCTTCTGCCTCAGCCAATTCATAATTTACAGTTGATGCAAATAATGGTTTCCAGATTAATTTTAAAACTAATAAAATTAAAGCACCCCCGATCCAGATTGTAAGTAAATCATCAGTTGTTACTGCTAAAATATCACCAAATAACAATCCCATTATATCAAATCTAATAAATGTTAAAAATCCAATAGCAACCAATCCAACTGCAAGTGATGAGTGAGCTAGTAGCCCAAGCAAAGCATCACCAGGTAAATTAGTTTTTTTTTCAAGTTTAACTAAAATAAGTGCAATTATTGATGAGGTAATAAATATTGAAACTGCAATATTGAATTCAAGTGTATAAGCAATTGTTACTCCAAGTAAAGCAGAGTGGGCTAGTGTGTCTCCAAAATAAGATAATCTTCTCCAAACAACAAAACATCCAAGTGGACCAGTAACAAACGCTATCCCAATACCAGCAACCAAAGCTCTTATAAAAAAGTCATCAAACATATTAATTTTTTTTTATTTCTCCGTCATTTGAATGTTCATGGTCATGTTTGTGCTCATAAACAGATAATGTTTGAGAAGCTTGTTCCCCAAATAAAGCTTTATATTCATTATTGCGTGCTACATCTTTTGGTGAACCTGAACAACAGACATGTCCATTTAAACAAACAACATGGTCTGTTGCAGTCATGACAGTGTGTAAATCATGAGATATTAATAATATTCCACAATTAAGTTTTTCGGAGATTTTTTTAATTAATTCATACAGTGCAATTTCTCCAGTAAAATCTACTCCTTGAACTGGCTCATCCAGAACTAATAATTCTGGTTTTTTTGATATTGCTCTTGCAAGTAAAACTCTTTGAAATTCACCACCTGATAAATTACCTAAATTTTTATCTTTAAGATGTTTTACCCCAGTTAATGTTAAAGCCTCATCTAATGCATCATCTTTGAGGTTATCAGTTAAAAGCATAAAATCTTTCACTCTCAAAGGGAGTGTCCAATCTATAGATATTTTTTGTGGAACATATCCAATATTATTTGTAAATTTTTCAACTTGTCCTTCTATATTTTTATAAATACCCAAAGCAATTTTAGCAGTTGTACTTTTACCAGATCCATTAGGACCAATTAGGGTAACAATTTTACCTCTTTCAACCTGCAAGGACACACCTTTGACAAGCCATTTTTTATTCTGTTGAAATCCAACTTCATTTAATTTTACTAATATATTATTTTCTATGCTCATTTATTCTCTTGACTTAAAAGTGTTATATTATTACATAATGTTATATTATAACAATTAACAATAAACTATTAATATGAAATATCTAAAAAATCTTCAATAATCATTACAATCCTATCATTTTTAACTTTTTTTACATCAGCAAATGCTGACATTAAAGTTGTTGCATCTATCAAACCTATACATTCATTGGCAAGTTATTTAATGGATGGAATAGCAAAACCTGATTTAATAGTTGATGGTTATGCATCACCACATGGTTTTGCATTAAAACCTTCACATGCAAAAATGTTACAAAATGCCGATATTGTTTTTTGGGTAGGCGAGGACTTAGAAAATTTTTTAGAAAAAAAACCATTAAGTTCAATTGCTAAAAAAGCTGAAAAAATTGAATTATTAGAGGTTAAAGGATTAAATAAATTAAAATTTAGAGAGAGAAATATTTTTGATGATCACGACGATCATGATGATCATGGCCATAAGAAAAAAGATGACCATGACGACCACGACCACGATGATCATGCAAAAAAAGAAGATGGTCATAAAGAGGATGACCATGATGATCACGGCCATAAGAAAAAAGATGACCATGACGACCACGATCACGATAGTCATGCAAAGAAAAAAGACGGACATGATGACCACGATGACCACGATGGACACGAAGGTCATAACCACGGTGAGTTTGATCCACACATTTGGTTAGATCCAATTAACGCAAAAGTAATTTTATTTGAAATGTCTAAACACTTAATTGAAAATGATCCATCAAATGAAACTGCTTACAGAGCTAATCTAAGTAAGGCTTATAAAGAAATAGATAAGCTTACAAATGATGTTACTGCAGAACTAAATGAAAGCACTGCATCTATTGTATTTCATGATGCTTACCAATATTTTGAAAAAAGATTTAATGTGAATATTCTGGGCGCCTTTACAGTAAACACAGATGTATTGCCTGGTGCAGAACAATTAGCAGAAATTAGAGAAGTAATTGAGCATGATAAAGTGGCTTGTGTATTTTCTGAGCCTCAATTTAATCCTGATATTATTAAAGCAGTTGCAAAAGATACAAATATTAAAACAGGTATTGTAGATCCATTAGGAGCAACTCTTAACCCAGGAAAAAATTTGTATTTTGATTTGATTAAGAACATGTCAAAATCATTTAAAGGTTGTTAAGGAAAAATTTAATATTACTTAAATTCTTTATTATCTGCTTTAACGCTTTCTTTAAATCTATCTAAGAAATCAGGGATAGCACTTTTTACTCTATGCCAAGTTGGTATAAAAGGTGTATCCATTGGATTTTCAAAAAATGACTCTCCAGCTTTCATTATATTTAAAGCAAATAACTCTACCGTTTTTTCCTCATTGTGAGAGTCAAACTTAAGACCATTCATTTGAGCATCACTTCTATAAATATCAATTAAATCTAAAGCAGACCTATAATAAGTTGCTTTAATTGATCTAAAAGTTTCTTTGCTAAAAGAATAGCCTTGTGTTGCAAGTTTTCTTACTAGTGTTTTAATTATATCAATAGACATTTTAGATAAACCTTTTGAACTATCCTTGATAGATAATATCTGATGTTTATGATCATAATTATCAGCTAATTCTACTTGGCATATGTTGTTAGATGAATAATTTCTCTGCATTTCAGATAAAATAGCAATTTCAATTCCCCAATCTGATGAAATTCTTAGTTCTGGTAAAATATTTCTTCTAAATGAAAATTCTCCAGCTAACGGGTATTTAAATGATTTCATAAAATCTATGTAATCACTTTTACCTATTGTTTTTTCCATTGCCGTTAGAAGTGGATTAACAAGCAATCTAGCTACTCTTCCATGCATTTTATTATCAGCAATTCTTGGATAATAACCTTTGCAAAATTCATAATTAAATAATGGGTTTTCTACAGGATAAAAAAGTTTTGCTAACAATCTTCTATCTTATGTCTTTATATCACAATCATGTAAAGCAACAGATCTAGCTTCATCTCTAGCAATTGCCATACCAATGCAATACCAAACATTTCTTCCTTTACCCATTTGTTTTGGGGCAAGATCAATATTCTTTAGTTCTTTATCTAATTTTTTTAATTTAGGACCATCATTCCATAAAATAGAAAAAGGTGTTTTTAACTTTTTAAAAAATTTCCATGCCTTTTTGGCTTGTGCTTTATTAGCTTGATCTAAGCCAATTATTACATGATTAAGATATTTAGTTTTGCTTATTTCATTTACTATGTTTGGCAATGCGTCTCCTTCAAGTTCTGAATAAAGACAAGGTAAAATTAATTCTAATTTTCTCTCTTTAGAAAATTTTAATAAGTCTTTTTCAATCTGCTCTGTACTTCTTATTGAGAAGTCATGGAGATTTGCAACGATACCGTTTTGAGAAAAATCACCCATGATTTTAATTTCTAGCCTCTATTTTATCTATTGCTTTTTTAACTACAGTTACCCATCCCATTGGAGCAGGCCTATTTGTGAATATTTTATTCCTATTATTTATTTTAATAGATTTATTTGAGATTATGCATGGATAGTTTGATGTCTTTAACATACTTAAGTCATTTGCGTTGTC
>CABXYN010000034.1 GCA_902516395.1 uncultured Pelagibacteraceae bacterium
TGGCTTATTTTATACTTTTGAGATTGTTAATTCTAGATTTCCAGACACAATAATAAATATAGCATTTATTTTTTTAGGTACTGCTCTTGGAAGTAGATTAAATGGATTGAGGCTTAAAGAATTATTTTTTTATATTTTTCACGGAATAATTGTATGCTCAATATTAGTTGTTGTTGCTATGGTTACAGCATACTTTCTTCAGTATTTGGGATTTGATTTTATACCAACTTTTTTAAGTTTTGCTCCAGGAGGTATTCATGAAATGGTTGTTATTAGTGTTGCTTATAATATTGACCCAATTTTTGTAAGTTATCATCATTTTTTAAGGATATTAATAATTGTAGCATTTTTACCATTTCTGTTAAAAAAATTTGGTAACAGCTCAATTAAAAAGACAAAGTTTAAATAAAATCAAATATTAACTTGATGCTACTGAAAAGAATTAAACTATAGATAATATTATAAAACAAATTTTCCTCTATAATTTTAAGTATTTGATATCCAATAAATATTCCAATTAAAGCTAATGGAAAAAGAGATACTGATTGAAACAATGTATCTAAATTCATCATTGATAGATAAATATACAATGGTAGCTTTATTAAGTTAACACAACAAAAAAAGATAATTCTAGTTCCTACATAAATTTCTTTTTTCAATCTTAATGGAAGTAAATAGAGACTTGTAGGTGTTCCACCAGCATGAACACAAAAACTTGAAAACCCTGCAATAGATGAACAAATTGCACCCTTCAAAAAGTTCTGCTTAGCCGGAACTGCCTTTTCTTTTTTAAATAAGAAATAATGTCCAGCAAATAAAAATCCCATTATTCCAACTATTAATTTAAGTAAATCTTCTGAAAAATGATTGAATGTAAAGGAACCAATTACAATTCCTATTGCTGCAAAAGGGATAATTACCTTGAGTATTCTAAAATTAAACTCTCTTCTAAATCTGTAAACTGCAATCATGTCTGAAAGAATTAAAATAGGTAGAATTATTGCCAACGCTTGCTGTAATGGCATTACAACTGTCATCAATGGAACTGATATTAATGATATTGAGCCTCCTAAACCAGACTTTGCAATACCGTACAAAATTATTGCAGGAACAACACTTATAAAAAAAAGGAAATTTATTTCCATTAATTTAAAGATTTTATTAAATATTCAAAAACTTTTTCGGGAGATAACTTGTTTAAATCTGATACTTGGATAGCTTTAAAATTTTCTCTTTCTATACTGACTTTAAATGCTGTAGTGTGAGAACCAAATAAAGCTACTCCTTTTACACCCAAATGTGCTGACATATGTGCAGGTCCAGTATCATTTGCTACAACAAAAGAACTTTCTTTTATTAATGTAGCAAGCTCAGAAATATCTAAAGATATATTTTCTTTTAAAATTGAAACAGCATTGATTTCTTTTGTCATATTTATTTCATTAGGACCTGGAGCTACTATAATTTTGTATTCATCTTTAAATTTATCCTTAATTAAATCTATAAGTTTATTATAACTAGGCCATTTTTTAATCTGCAAATGAGTAGAGCAAAAAGGGAATAAAATTATGTATTTATTTAAATCAAATTTTTTTTTTATATTTTCAATATTGGAACAAGCCCACTTAAAATCAGGAAACATGGTGTATTTAGTGTAAACTCCAGATGTTTCTAGTTGATGTTTAAATCTGTCTAAAACAGGATTTTTATCAAATTCATGTTTGGATTTATCTTTCGGCAACGTAGTTTCAGAAGATGACCAAACAAGATTACCAGCATTTGGAAACAATATTTTTTTATAAAAACTTGAGCGCGATGAATTTTGTAAATCAAAAACTTTTATAAATTTATATTTTTTTAATTTACGCATGAGATTAAATAAATAAACCAAATTAAATCTTGATAATCTCTTGTCTAAAATTATGTCCTCTACATATGGATTTTTTTTGAAAAGATCAATGTAAGGCTTTGATGTTAATAAATAAACTTTATCATCTTTGTGAAAATCAGAAATATCTTGAATTGCACCGCTTACTTGGGCTATATCACCTAAAGATCCATGTTTAATTATAAGAATATTAGACATATTTTAAACAACTTAACACACTATGTTTATTTATGAATAAAATTTTAGTTGAAGTTTCTGTAGGTGAACTTTTAGATAAAATTTCAATTTTAGAGATCAAAAAAGAAAAAATTAAAGACTCTGATAGTTTAATATTTATTAATGATGAATATTTAGTTTTAACAAAACAATTAGATGAAAACATAATTTTAAATGATCAATTAAAAAAACTTTATGAAGAATTAAAGGCAATAAATGCAAAACTTTGGGATATTGAAGATAATAAAAGAATGTGTGAAAAAAATAGCAATTTTGGCGAAAATTTTATTAAATTATCGAGAGATGTTCATTTTCTAAATGATGATAGAGCTAAAATTAAATTGGCAATAAACAATATAACTGGTTCAAAGATAAAAGAGATTAAACAATACACAAACTATTAAAGCAAACTTGGAATTACTTTTCTTAAATCCATGGCTATTTTTGGAATTATATTTGAATATATAATTCCTTTACCAACTTTCTTAAGAGCCATTATTTTACCATCGGGTGAAATAATAACTGTATGCCCAAAAGTTTCTCTTTTAATCGTATTTTTTCCTGTTTGATTAGGTGCAAAAATATAACAAAAGTTTTCAATTGCTCTTGCTTGTAATAAAGTTAACCAATGTCTTTGACCAGTTGTTTTAGTAAATGCAGATGGAACAGTGATAAAACTTAGATTTCTTTTTGATAAGTTTCTATAAAGTTCTGGAAATCTTAAATCATAACAAATTGAAAGACCTATATTTCCCCAAGGTAATTTAGCTGATACTAATTTTTTACCTGCCTTAAATACTTTACTTTCTTTATGTTGTTCTTTTTTTGAAACTTTAACATCAAACATATTTATTTTATCATAATAAGTATTTATTTTACCCTTAGGTCCAATAAGAATAGATCTATTTCTTAATTTGCTTTTTTCTTTAATGCACATTGAGCCAAGAATTATCCATTTCTTCTTTGTTTTAGCTATAATTTTTACTTTTTTTATTATTGGATCATGTTTCATTTCATATGAATATTTAAATAAATTATTTTTGTCAGCAGACATCAGTGAAGAAGTTTCTGGTGTAATTATTAAGTCTGCTTTATTTGCAATGGCTTGATTAATATATTTTACAATATCTTTAAAATTTTTATTATAATCTTCCCCAGTTGATAATTGAATACAGGCTACTTTCATGTTTGAAATCCATATTTTTTTTCTAAATACTTTATAATATTGTGAATTATAAATGTAATAAATAAATAAATTATTCCTGCTGTAATAAAAGCCTCAAAAGGTTTAAAAGTTAAAACATTTACTTTTCTAGCCTCACCCATTAAATCCATAATTGTTATAACACTTGCAAGAGAAGTACCTTTAAGCATTAATATTATCTCGTTACCATATGCTGGAAGTGATTGTTTTATAGCTATTGGTAATTGAATTCTGTAAAAAGTTATTTTTTTTGTTACTCCTAAACTTTGTGCTGCCTCAATATAACCTTTTTTAATTGTCTGAAATGCTGA
>CABXYN010000035.1 GCA_902516395.1 uncultured Pelagibacteraceae bacterium
CTATCATTAATAATGAATATAATGATAAATTCAAAGCCTATAGTGCTGGCAGCAATCCTACAGGTAATATAAATAGTGATATTAAAAAATTTTTAGAAACGAAAAATTACGATCTAAGTAATTTATCATCAAAAAACTTTGATATTTTTATCAATAGTGAAATTAAAATGGATCATGTGATTACAGTTTGTAATAATGCTAACAATGAACTTTGCCCTATTTGGCCTAAAAAGGATCAGGTTATTCACTGGGATATTGAAGATCCTGTGTCTAAACTAATAAATTCAAATGAAAACGAAAAAAATAACATTATTTCAAATACATTTAATGTTATTAACAAAAAAATCATTAATTGGATAAAAAATGAAGAATAGTAATAAAATTTTTTTAGGTGAATTTATAGCTTGCTGCTTTTTAGTAATGGTTATTGTTGGTTCTGGAATAATGGCTGAAAATCTAACTAATGATAATGCGGTTAGACTATTAGCAAATACGATTGCTACTGGAGCAGGTTTATTTGTGCTAATAACAGCTTTTGCTAATATTTCAGGTGCTCATCTAAATCCTTTTGTAAGTTTATCTATGTATTTAACTAAAAGAATTAAAGGAAAAGATTTATTAATCTATATTCCTGCACAAATTTTAGGTTGTATTTTAGGGGTTATTTTGGCTAACGTTTTTTTTGAACACAGTATTTTAGAATTATCATCAAAAAGAAGAGATGGTTTTCATATATTTTTGGCAGAAATAGTAGCTACATTTGGTCTTATTTTTATTATTTTTGCTACATTAAAAGATGGAAAACATACAGTTGCTGCGTGTGTTGCAACTTATATATCTGCTGGTTATTGGTTCACATCATCAACATCTTTTGCAAATCCAGCTGTTGCTATAGCTAGAACTTTTACTGATTCTTTTACAGGAATTAATTATTTAAATACTCCTACATATATTTTGGCTGAATTTTTGGGAGCTTTAATAGCTGTATATTTAATTAAGAAATTGGTTAAATAAATACAACTTTATTGCGAAATAAAAAATATTAAAAAGTAGACATCAATATTAAATAGTTTAGTAGTCGATGAATCCAACTCCTGTTTCTCAAATTAATAAATTTATAACTAGAATTATTTTCCGTCTCAGATTACATACTCCTTAAGTCATGAATCAATAGGAACCGAAAACAATAATATAAAGGAGATAAAAAATGGAAATGACTTTAGTATATACGGTAATAGGGTTTGCCCTTGCCGGTTATAGCGTAATCGCTAACGACTCAATTCAAACACTAGGTACATTTATAGCTTCAAAAAAGAAATGGTTTAAATGGTACGTACTTGCAGGATCAGCTTCTAGTGTAATGATTTTAGCTTTAGCATGGGGATGGTATGTGTATGATGGTGATATTTCGTATGGAAGATTAACTAGAATACCTTATCAAGAAATTCAATGGTATCATGCAGTAGCGCCTGCAATACTCTTATTATTAACAAGAATTGGAATACCAGTATCTACTACTTTCTTAGTTCTTTCAGCGTTTGCTTCGACAGTTGTTCTTGAAAAAATGTTATTGAAAAGTGTAGTTGGTTATGGTTTAGCGGCAATGGTTGCTTACATAGCCTGGATAGCTGTATCAAAATTCATTAATGAAAAATTTGATGAAGTAGATGACAAATGGATAGGATTTTGGAGAAATGCTGTTTGGGTTTCATCTGGTTGGTTATGGTGGGTTTGGTTATCTCACGATGTAGCAAATATTGCAGTATATCTTCCAAGACAACTTGATATTACAATACTGCTGATTGTAATGGCATATTTCACTATTTTGCTATTTTACATCTTCTACATTCAAGGTGGACGGATCCAAGCAGTAGTTTTGGAAAAAACTGGAACTAGATATGCAAGATCAGCTACAATTATCAATATAATTTATGCTGCTGTTTTATTCTACTTTAAAGAACTAAACGATTTACCAATGTCAACGACATGGGTATTTGTTGGTTTATTATGCGGTAGAGAATTAGCAATTTCAACGATGAACAAGGATTATAAATTTAAATATGTTTTCCCATTAATTGGAAAAGACTTTCTTAAAATGATCTTTGGATTAAGTGTATCGGTTGGAATAGTTCTTGCTATTCACTATATAATTATTCCAAACAATTGGTTTTAAAATAGCTTTAAACCGATAACTCCAGCTAGGATTAATATAATCGAGAATATCTTAGCTGGAGTAATCTTTTCTTTTAAAAAGAAATATCCAATTAAAATAGAAAATAAAATACTCGTTTCTCTTAATGCACCAACAATTGGTATTGGTGCTTTAGTAAACGCCCATACTACTGTTATATAAGTGAAGTAATCGAGTGAACCGCCGAATATAAATATCTTTTTTCCATATTTTGCTAATCTTTGAATGATATTTTTCTCATCTTTTAAACGCATTACAAATGTGTGGAGTAATGCATTTATAACAAACACCCAGCTAATAAAGGAAATAGCTGACAAACTTACCCTTGCGCCATAACCATCTATCACAGAATACAATCCGATCCATAAACCAGTTGATAGTGAATATTGAATTATTTTTGAGTTTTTTTTGGATTTATCAAATAAGCTTAAAAAAATTATTCCTAAACAAATAATTAAAATTGAAAGAATAGTAAAATTATCAAGCACTAAACCTAAAAATAAAATTGAAATTATAGTTGCAACTAAAGGTCCTGTTCCACGTGCAATCGGATAAACCTTTGTTAAATCTCCTAGTTCATATGCACTTAAAAGATACCATTGATATGCTTGGTGAATAATAATGCTTACAATTAAATAAGGAATGCTCTCAAATGTAGGCAAGGGTAAGATTATTATTGCTGTTAAAGCTAATGGTAGACGACCTAAAATTACTCCAGATAAAGCTATAACTTTATCAGAATGTTTCTTAACCATTCCATTCCATGTGGCATGTGTAATAGCTGCGATAAGAACTAATATGAAAACAGTATTATCCATTAAGAGTTAATTATTTAACTCTACCATAAATGTCTTGATATCTAACAATGTCAGTTTCTTTAAGTATAGAACCTACTTGGGCTTCCATAATTTTAACAGGTTTTTTTCCAGAATTTTGTATTCTATGAATTGCTCCTAATGGAATAAATATATGCTCATTAGGTTTTTTATTAATGATATTTTTATTTAAAGTTATTCTTGGATTGCCTTTTGTAACTAACCAATGTTCTGCTCTGTGATGATGTTTTTGAAGACTTAATATACCTTTAGGTTTTACTGATAATTCTTTAATTAAGAACTCTTTTCCTTCAAATAAATTTAAATAACTCC
>CABXYN010000036.1 GCA_902516395.1 uncultured Pelagibacteraceae bacterium
ATACTAAAACTATGAATTTAGCCAAAAAAGATGCAATATTTCTACATTGTCTACCAAGAGGAAGTGAAGTCACAGAAGAAGTATTTCTTGGGAAACAATCTAAAGTATGGCAACAAGCTCTAAACAGAGTTTATGTTCAAAAGAGTATTTTACTCTATTGTTTTGGTAAACTAAGGTAGTTGTAAAGGACTATCAGCATTAGCATTCATATATAGAATTACTGAAGCTCTATCTTTTTCTTTTTTCAATCCTGCAAAAGCCATCTTTGTACCTTTTATATATGAAGCAGGTTTTATTAAAAAACTGTTCATCTCTTGGAAAGTCCAATCCTTTCCAAATGCTATCAAGGCTTTCGAATATTTGTAATCTTCCAGAGCACCCATATTTCTACCTAGTACATTGTAAAGTGCCGGCCCAATATTATTTCTTCCACCTTTTTTAATTGAATGACATGCGCTACATTTCTTAAAGACTTTCTTTCCGTGATCAACACTTCCCATGGCTAATAGAGCAGAAATATCAACTGCTTCTACCGCTGTGGAAGCTTTCGCACCATCTGTTTCAGCAAATTCAACTTTATAAGCTGATTGACTCGGCTTCTCTACGTAATAGATAATGTCAGAAATTTTAGTTATTCCAAATATAACTACAAAAATAACAACTATGGCTGCTATAATTTTGTTAATTTCAAATGAGTCCATGATTTTTAATTATTATCCTCGTATAACATGTTAAACAAAAAAAAAACTAAATTTAAATTTAATTATTGCGTCTGAAAGACGCATAATACTTAGTTTATGAGTAATACAGTAATTTTAATACCTTCAAGATTAGCTGCAACAAGGTTACCAAATAAACCTTTATTAAAAATCAATAATATTTCAATTATTAATCATGTTTATAAAATTGCCAAATCATCTCTTATTGGAGAAAGTTATGTTGCGACAGGTGATAAAGAAATATTTGAAGAGGTCACTAAACTTGGAGGAAAATGTATTTTAACCAAAAAAGATCATAAAACTGGAACTGACAGAATTTTTGAGGCTTATCAAGAGTTAAGAGATGAAAATATTGAATATATAATAAATCTTCAAGGAGATGAACCAATGCTTGATATTGAGGATGTTACTAATCTACTCAAAAAAACTATTAAAAAAAAATCTAAAATTTCTACATTAGCTTGTCAAATTGAAGACGAAAAATTTTTATTAAACAAAAATGTTGTAAAAGTAACGACAAAAGAGGAACTCCATCAAAACAATTTATCAACAGCAACATTATTCACGAGAGAAATTAAAAATACTCAAAAAAATATTTACCACCATATCGGAATCTATATTTATAATGTTTCTTATTTAGAAAAGTTTGTTCAATTAGAGCAAACTCATAATGAAAAATCGCAAAAATTAGAACAATTAAGACTAATGGATAACAATATTGAAATAGACGTTGGATTAGCAAAAACTAAACCAATTGGTGTGGATACAGATGAAGATTATCTAGAAATAAAAAAAATTATGGAATATAAAAATTAAATTATGAAAATTGCTTATCAAGGTGTTGCAGGAAGTTACAGCGAAAGTTGTGCTAAAAAAATGTATCCAGAGAGCGAGACAATACCCTGCAAAACATTTGATGAGTGTTTTGAAAAGTCTAGTGAAGATAATTCAATAAACTCTTTAATTCCAGAGTCAAACAAAACAACTGGAAATATTGGTGTTGAGTATTTAATCTTTAAATACAGATTGAATATTTATGCAGAGCATTTTTTTCCAATTAATCATAATCTATTAGGATTAAAAGACTCAAAAATAGAAGACATAAAAGATGTTTACTCACATGCACAAGCATTAAGCCAATCTTCAAGTTTTATTAAGAAAAAAAAATTCACAGAAAATGTTAGAGCAGATACAGCTGGTTCAGCAAAATTTGTTTCAGAAACTAAAGACAAATCTAAAGCTGCTATAGCTTCTAGTCTAAGTGCAGAAATATATGGTCTTAAAATTCTAAAGGAAAATGTCCAAGATGATAAAGATAACGTGACTAGATTTTTATTACTTGGTAAAGATATTTTTCAGCCAGATTTTTCAGATGACAACCATATAACATCAATATTATTTAAGTTGAAAAGTAAACCCGCTGCTCTTTACTCAGCACTATCAGGATTTGCAATAAACGGAGTTAATATGAGCAAACTACAAAGTTTTCCTGAAAAGAACTCATTTTCCTCATATTTTTTTCTATGTGATATAGATGGACATATAGAATCTCCTAAAATCAAAAACTCACTTGAGGAATTGGGTCTGCATTGTCAAGATATGCACGTTCTAGGTGTTTATAAATCTGATAAATTTAGACAAAAATAAATTTATAACTTTCTTGTAGAATAGAAATTTTTATTGATATAATAAAGTTGGAGGCCAGTCAGGTGGTGTTACCACAAATCCCCTAGGATCGAAAGATAGCAAGGGTAGTGAGTATTTTCCAGGTTGGTTGGTCTCCTTAAAAATGACAGAAAATTCGAAAGTACTAGCTTTAAAATACAGGCCTCAAGTATTTGAGGATTTAATTGGCCAAGAAATTATTGCTGAAACAATTAAAAATTCAGTCATCTCCGATAAAGCTGCGAACGCATTTTTATTTACTGGTATTAGAGGAGTTGGAAAAACAACTTTTGCAAGAATAGTTGCCAAGTCATTAAATTGTGAAAATGGTGTTGAAAATCTTTGCAAAAAAGATTTTTGTGAACATTGTAATTCAATTGTTAACTCAAATCATATTGATGTTTTAGAGATGGATGCTGCAAGCAAGACTGGTGTTGATGATGTAAGAGAGCTTATTGAATTTTCAAGATATGGACCAACAACTGCTAAATATAAAATTTTTATTATTGATGAAGTTCATATGTTAAGCAAACAAGCATTTAATGCACTTTTAAAAACATTAGAGGAACCACCAAAATATTTAAAATTTATTTTTGCAACAACCGAAATCAAAAAAATTCCTGTAACAGTAATATCGAGATGTCAACGTTTTGATCTCTCCAGAGTGAAATCTGAAGAGCTTTTTAATTATATAAAAATGATTAAAGACAAAGAAGGCGGTAAAGTTTCTGATGAAGCTTTAAAATTAATTGTTAAAATTTCAGAAGGATCTGTTAGAGACGCATTATCTTTGTTAGACCGTGGACTTGTAGCCAATCAAAATGATGAGGAATTAAATCTAGATAAAGCACAAAGTATTTATGGATATTTTGATAAAAGTTCTCTGATAGAATTAATACAAAATCTGTTTAG
>CABXYN010000037.1 GCA_902516395.1 uncultured Pelagibacteraceae bacterium
AAATCTAAGAGCAAGATTGTTGTCAACGGATAAAAAATATATTATTTCTGTAAAAACAAAAATACTTGATGGAAGAATATTTCTTACAGGAAAAGTAGACTCTGTTGAAGATAAACTTAAAATTACAAAGTTAGCTTGGGAAATTAAAGGTGCTAGATCTGTTAATAATGATTTACAAATTAAAGAAAAATTTAATTTCAAAAGATCAGCAAAAGATTTACTAATAACTTCGCAGTTAAGAGCAGCCTTAATTGGAAGTAAAAAGATTAATTCGGTCAACTATAATATTGATACCTATAAAAAGAAAATTTATGTTTATGGGATAGCACAAAACAAAACTGAGAGAGATGAAGTAATTATGGAAGCAAAACAAATCTTAGATGTCAATGAAGTAGTTACAAGTATTTTCTTAGTTGATGATTTAAGAGTTGTTAAAAAATAATAATTATTTTGTTTTGTTATACTTAATTACTCCAGCTGAATAAGCAGCAACAGAGGCTAAATCTAATATTTCAGATGTAGAAGATCTTAAAGGAGCAATTTCTATTGGTTGTGCAAGACCAATTAATAATGGACCAATAACTTTGGCACCTCCTAATGTTTTCATAATTTTGTTAGAAATTGCAGCACTATGCTGACCAGGCATTATTAAAATATTGGCATTCCCAACTATCTCTGAAAAAGGATATAAATCAGAATATTCTTCATTAAGAGCAACATCTGGTTGCATGTCACCATCAAATTTAAAATCTACCTTTTTATCTTTTAATATTTGTACAGCATCCCTTATATGTTTTGTTCTAGTAGTTATTGGTTGTCCAAATGTTGAATGAGATAAAAATGCTACCTTGGGATCAAATCCAAATAATCTCACAACTCTTGCTGACGAAATTGCTATATCAGCTAATTCTTCAGAGGAAGGATATTCATTTACTGATGTGTCTCCAATAAATACAGTCTTTCCTTTACTCACTACCATATTTAATCCAAACATGATTTCACCTTTTCTTACAGGAACTACTTTTTTAATTTTTTCTAACGATTGGGAATATCTTCTTGTATTGCCTGTAACCATTGCATCTGCATCTCCACATTCAACCATACAAGATGACCATATAACTCTATCATTTCTAATCATCCTGTCACAATCTCTCTCAAGTAAACCCTGATCTCTGTGCATTTTCTTAAAGAGAAATTTTACATATTTATCTCTCATTTTTTTATCAGTAGAATTAACAATTTTAATATCTAAATTTTCCCCATATCCAATTTCTTTTAATCTTTGTTTAACTATATTTTCTTTTGCAACAATTATAGGAGTTCCTAGTCCGCTATTTTTAAAAGCAATTGCAGCCTTTAAAGTATTTTCGTCTTCCCCATCAGCGAATACAACTATTTTTTGATTTTTTTTAATTTTAGAATTTATTCCCTGCAGAATAGTTACTGATGGATCTAATCTTTGTTTCAATTGTTCAGAGTATAAATTAAAATTTTCAATTTTTTTTCTAGCAACGCCACTTTTAATTGCAGCTTTTGCTACTGCTACTGGAATTACACTTATTAATCTTGGATCAAATGTAGAAGGAATAATATAATCTTTACCATATTTAGGTCTATCTCCTCCCATTGCTGCTGCAACTTCATCTGGAACTCTTTCTCTAGCTAATTTAGCAATTGCATTAGCTGCGGAGATTTTCATTTCCTCATTTATTGTTTTTGCTCTAACATCAAGCGCACCTCTAAATATATAAGGAAAACCAATTAAATTATTAACCTGGTTTACATAATCTGATCTACCTGTTGCTATAATTGCATCTTTTCTAATCTTGTATGCTTCCTCTGGTAAAATTTCTGGATCAGGGTTTGCACATGCAAATATGATTGGATTTTTTGCCATTTGTTTAATCATTTCTTTTTTTAGAATACCAGCTGATGATAATCCTAAAAAAACATCTGCATTTTTTAATGCATCGCTGAGAGTTTTATCCTTTGTTTCTTTTGCATATTTTAGTTTCCACTTATTTAATCCTTTTCTTTTTAAATTTATTACACCCTTGCTATCAATCATTGTTAAATTTTGTTTTTTTACTCCTAATTTTAAAAATAAATCTGAGCATGCCATGGCAGATGCTCCTGCACCATTTACAACAACTTTAATTTTAGAAATTTTTTTCTTAGTAATATGTATTGAATTAATAAGTGCTGCTGATGTAATAATTGCAGTCCCATGTTGATCATCATGAAATACCGGTATATCAAGAATTTTTTTTAGATTTTCTTCAATTATAAAACATTCAGGGGCTGCGATATCTTCAAGATTAATACCTCCAAAACTAATAGCAAAGTTTTTTATACTATTTACTATTTCTGTAGGGTCTTTGCTATCAATCTCTAAATCAATAGCATCTATGTCTGCAAACCTTTTAAATAAAACTGCTTTACCTTCCATTACAGGCTTAGAAGCAATTGCTCCTAAGTTTCCTAAACCTAAAATCGCAGACCCATTACTTATGACTGCTACTAAATTTCCTTTAGTTGTATAATCATATGCCATCTCCGGATTTTTATAAATTTCTTTAACTGGTGCTGCTACACCAGGAGAGTATGCTAAAGCCAGATCTCTTTTTGATGTCATTGGTTTTGATGAATTTATCTCAATCTTGCCAGATTTATTTGAATTGTGAAATTCAAGAGCTTCTTTATCTGAATAATGTTCAATTTTATTTTTTTTCATTATTAAATTAAATATACTATTAAGGTAAATTTAAGACTAATATGATTTATGAACCTCATTAAGTCAACAAGCACCTTTAGTTTATTTGTTTTATTAAGTAGAGCTCTTGGTTACTTAAGAGATTTTTTTATAGCTATATACCTTGGATCAGGCCCTTTAGCAGACGCCTTTTTTATTGCTTTTAGAATTCCAAATACTTTCAGAAGATTATTTTCAGAAGGAACCTTTAATGCAGCTT
>CABXYN010000038.1 GCA_902516395.1 uncultured Pelagibacteraceae bacterium
AAAAGACCAAAACTTAAGTGATATAAATTTTATCAGATAAACCGTAACAAAGTATAGCCATCATTATTAGAAACACTGTAGGCGCTATAATCCCTTCATTTGTAACTTTTTCATTTAGACCAGTTTTATCAATCTTAAGCGAGTAGAAATTTGTTCCTAAAACGCATGCATGTATAATAAATATTAAATTAAAAAATGCCCAAGTACCTTCAATTCCATTTGGTCTAACAAACATTATATAAATAGCCATTATTACCCAACCAAGCATTAGCGCTCCAACAAATCTAACCATTACAGCTGCACTATGATCTATACCAAACTTATCCATAAATTTTTTGGTTCCAACAATTGTTTGAAAACAATATGCGGCTATCGCTATAAAATGTGCAAGAAATACAATTAAGTAGAAAATGTTATTAAATTTAGCAATCATATAAATATTTTATAAGATTCTCTTATATTTTTCAATTGCCTTATCCCAAAGAAAGTTTTCAGAATTATTTTTTGCTTCTTTTCCGTATTCTATATATTTATTATCTCTAAAAAGGTTGTCTATACTTGAATAAATATCCTCAAATTTATTACCATCACATATTAAACCAGTTTTTTCATGTATAATTGCATCTGAAGCACCTCCATCTTTCCCACCAATTGATGGAACGCCGTATTGTGCAGCTTCTACATAAGCAATACCAAAACCTTCTACAGACTTTTTATAAATTATTGAAGGCATTACAAAAACATCTGACTTTGCTACAAGAGCATTTTTTAAATCTGAAGGTATATCTTTTAAAAAGGTGACTTGATCTTCTAATTTCAATTCAATAACTAGTTTTTTTAATTTATCTTCTTCATCGCCATACCCTATACAAGTGTAAGTAATATCAGGGTAGATTTCTTTTAAGTTTCTAACAGCCATGATTACTTTTTCATGATTTTTTCTTTTATCAAATCTTGAAACTGTAATTAGTCTCTTTTTTTTACCTTTTAGAATATCCTCTGCTTCATCTAAATATTTTTGTGGAACTTCATTTACTGGATCAATTCCAGGGTTAATAATCATTATTTTTTTTTCTTCTACCCCCAAATCAATGGCTAAATTTTTTGTATAGTTCGAATTTGCTACAATATGATCAACATTATTTAGAACTGACAATACTTTTTTATTTAAACTTGAACCCTTTGGGTGATTAATCTCTTTTGAATGAATTAAGCAGATTTTTTTTTTATTTGTTTTAATAAGTTCCAAACTTTTCCAATGGTCAGCGATAACACATTCGACCTTATTATTTTGTTCAAGACAATCGTTTATCATGTAAGATTTTCTATATTTTCTTATAAGCTTAATTCCACTAACTCTTTCAATTGAAAATGAAGCTGACTTATCAAACTCCTCATGATTTACATGATAGTCTGCAAATACTTTTATTAAATTAAGTTTTGAGAGAGATCTTGCTAATCCCCACATGAGATTTTGCATACCTCCTAATTCAGGAGGAAAAGTTCTAGTTACTATTAAATACATTCGTTGTTAAAACCATTTAATACTGCAGCCCATGCTTGGAAATTGCTCTTTTGGACCATTGTTAGTTTTTGCAATCATTTTCATAGCAATCTTTAGTTCACTTTCACCACTTTCAATTGGTTTTAAATTTTTTAATTCTCTAATTCTTCCTCTGTATTGAAGTTCAAGATCTTTATTGTAACCAAAAAAATCTGGAGTACAGACTGCACCATAAATTTTAGCCACTTCTTGAGTTTCATCCATTAAATAAGGAAAATTAAAATTATTATTATTTGAAAATTTAATCATATTATCAAAAGAGTCTTCTTCATATCTATTGGGGTCATTTGACATTATAGCTATAGATTTAATTCCATCATTTTCCAATTCTTTACAATCTTCGACAACATTTTTTATAACAGCCAAAACATAAGGGCAGTGATTACAGATAAACATTATTAGTGTTCCATTTTCACCTTTTGCATCATTCAATGAAATTATTTTATTATCTATAGATTTAAGTTCAAAGTTATCAGCTTTTTTACCGAACTCACATATTGGTGTTTTAGTTAATGACATGTTAAAAGACTATATAATTTATGTTTTACGATTTAAAAGATAAAAAACCAAAAAACCTTGGCGAAAATTGGGTGGCACCTAACGCAGTTATAATTGGCGATGTAACATTAGAAAAAAATTCAAGTGTATGGTTTAATGCTACACTTAGAGGCGACATAGAAAATATTCATTTAGGGGAGGGATCAAATGTTCAAGATGGAAGTGTTTTGCACACAGATCCAGGTTACCCATTAAAAATTGGAATAAATGTAACGATAGGTCATTTAGTTATGCTTCATGGCTGTACAATTGATGATAACTCTTTAATTGGTATTGGAGCTGTTGTTCTCAATAAGGCTAGAATTGGAAAAAATTGTATCATTGGAGCTAAATCATTAATTACAGAAAATAAAGAAATTCCAGATAACTCATTAGTAATGGGCTCACCTGGAAAAGTAATTCGTCAGTTAACAGATGATGAAATTGAAGCCGTTAAGAAAAATGCAATTAGATACCAGGAAAACTGGAAAAAATATTCAAAGTCTGTATTTTAATGATATGAAAAATATATTTCTTATTTTAACAATTTTCTTGTATTCATCACTCTCTTTTGCCTCAGACGAAAAACCTGGAAGATATTTTAAAGATCAACCTGATATTTCAGATGAACCACAAGTACATTTTATATACCTACTAAATAAAGATAGTGAAGATAATGAATGGGATATAAATGGAAAAATGGAGAAAGAGTTATTAGAGGCAAATGAAAAAATGTTTGAAATGACAAAAGGTAAACA
>CABXYN010000039.1 GCA_902516395.1 uncultured Pelagibacteraceae bacterium
AAATTTATTTAGACTATTTTACTGAAAGTTTCTATATAAAGATACAAGAATTCCTTGAACTTTCACTCTATCTGGGCCAAAGATTTTTGTTTCGTAGTTTCTATTTGCACTTTCTAATGCAACAGTTTTACCTTTTCTTCTAATTCTTTTCAACATAGCTTCATGATCATCAATTAAAGCTACTACAATTTTTCCATTATCTGCAGTATCTGCTTTTTTTACAATAACAGTATCACCATCATTAATTCCAGCTTCAATCATAGAATCTCCTTGGACCTTTAAACCAAAAAATTCTCCGTCTTTTTCAATGTTCGCTGGCAGGGGAATTCTTGAAACTTCATTCTGTATAGCTTCAACTGGAGTTCCTGCAGCAATTTTTCCAAGAACAGGGATTTCTGTATCGTGAGAATTATTTAAATTTTCCTCATCTAATCCTCCCTTTATAACGCTTGGAGAAAAACTATTATAAATATCGTTTGCAGATGCAGTTTCAGGTAACTTAATTACTTCTAACGCTCTCGCCTTGTGGGCTAATCTTTTAATAAAGCCTCTTTCTTCTAATGCGCTAATAAGTCTGTGAATTCCAGATTTTGATTTTAAACTTAATGATTCTTTCATTTCTTCATATGAAGGGGACACACCTGTAGATCTCAATTTTTTGTTGATAAAGAGAAGCAGGTTTTTTTGTTTTTTAGTTAACATAGAACAAATTAAGTACACCGATGTTCTATAAAAGTTCCTTAATTTATACAACAGCTAAAAAGCTTTATAAATCGTGGAAAATTTCTATAAAAGGGAAAAAATATTATTATTCTCTAAATCTTTTAAAAGTGATTCACCAATTAAAAAAGTGCTTATTGAGGTCCTGTTTTTTATATCAAGCAACTCATCCTTTGTTTTTAGACCGCTCTCAGAAATTAGAGGGGAAGAGTGATTAGAAACAACATCATATATATCATAAGTTGTATTTATCTCAGTTTTAAGAGTTTTTAGGTTTCGATTATTTATACCAATTAAAGCACCCGGATATTTTACTGATTTTTCTGCCTCTTCAACTGTATGAACTTCAACAATCACACTCATATTATGCTTTAAAGCCTCCTCGTAAATTTCATCAGCAGTTTTTTCAGAAATACCGGCTAATATTATCAGGACTGCATCAGCACCATAACTTTTAGCTAAAGGAACTTGAAATTTATCAACAAAAAAGTCTTTACAAAGAATGGGTAATTCAATTTTTTTTTTAATTTCAGAAATATGAGATAAATTTCCTAGAAAAAAGTCTTCCTCAGTTAATACAGACAAACAAGTAACATTCTTAGAGTTGTATATATTTGCAATTTTTACTGGGTCGTAATCATCTATCAAAATACCTGCAGATGGACTAGCTTTTTTTATTTCAGCAATTACAGATATCTTATTTTTTGAGTTATTGGTTTGTATTTTTTTCTTGAAATCGAAAAAAACATCTTTTTTATTAATTGTTTCTATCAAGCTATCAATATCAATTTCATGTTTTAATTTTCCAATTTTAATCTTTTTTTGATCAATTATTTTTTGAAGAATATTTTCAGACATTCTGTATATTTTTTACATATTTGAATACAGCTCCAGATTTAATAAACCCTCTGGTATAATTATAAGCAATTTTAAAATCATCATATTTTTCGGAAACTATTAATCCTGCTGCAGCATTTAGACATACTGCTTTTGAAAAATCATTATCTTCCCCTTGAAAAATATTTAAAATTTTATCAGAATTAAATTTAGCATCATCTCCTACTAAATTTTCAAATTTATCAGCATTAACATTTAACTCATTTGGATCAATAATAAACTCAGATATTTGATTGTTCTTTAGTTGCACAACATTAGTTTTAGCGTAAGGTGATATTTCATCTAGACCATCCTCACTATTTACAATCCATGCAAATTTTAAATTTAGATTTTTTAGTGCATTTGCAAAAACTTTTAGAAGTTTATTATCAAAAACACCAATTACCTGCCTTTCAACAAGCGCCGGGCTGCTTAATGGACCTATCATATTAAAAATAGTCCTTTTTCCTATTTTTTTTCTTGTTGGACCAACATATTTCATTGCTGAGTGGTAATTTGGAGCGAACATGAAGCCAAAATTGTTATTTTTAATCTGTTCCTCGATTTGATTTGGTTCCAAGTTGATATTTATATTTAAGGCTTCAAGAACGTCAGCTGACCCACATTTAGATGAAACTGCTTTATTTCCATGCTTTGCAACTTTTACACCCATGCTTGCTAACAAAAGCGCTGATGCTGTTGAAATATTTAGAGTATCTTTTCCATCTCCGCCAGTACCACAAGTGTCAATGCAATTTTCAGCTTTCACTCTTTTTGACTTATCTCTTAATATATATACACCTCCAGCTATTTCATCTGAAACCTCACCTTTATCTGACAATAAAGTTAAAAAATCATAAATTTGTTGATCACTTGCCTCACCATTCATTAAAATCTTAAATGCATTTTTGCTCTCATCAAAATTTAAATTTATTTTGTTTCTGAGTTTTTCTAAAAAATGATTCATTTTTACTCTTTTACAAAGTTCTCTAAAATTTTTAAACCATATTTTGTTTTGATACTTTCAGGATGAAATTGAACTCCATGGATTTTGTA
>CABXYN010000040.1 GCA_902516395.1 uncultured Pelagibacteraceae bacterium
AATGATTATCATGAAAAAAAATCTTATGATGAAATAAATAATATCATTAATTTTATTACCTCTATTAGGTCATTTAAAAATGAATTAAATATAAGCCCGGGGTCGTTTATTGAAATTTCAACAGAAAATACAAACAAAGAATATAAAAGCTTTTTATCTTCTAATGAAAATATAATGAAAAAAAATGGAAGAATTAAAAACTTTCATGAAAAAGATTTAGACAAGCCCTCTGCAAGTATAGTCATAGGCGGTGAGTTATTTAAATTATATTTTGATGAAGATGTTGATTTAAATATGATCAAATCAACATTAGAAAAGAAAATTACAAAAATTAGTGAAGAGATGAAAAAAATTGATGTTAGATTATCAAATAAATCATTTGTAGATCGTGCACCACAAAATATAGTAGAGCAGGAGAAAAGCAACTTTGCTAATCTTGAAAAAGATGTTAAAAAAATAGAATTAACTCTTAAAGGTTTATAATGAATAAATTTAATAAGAAAAAATTACCAAGTAGACATACAACAATAGGTGCAGATAAAGCCCCTCAAAGATCATTTTATTATGCAATGGATTTAACAGAAAAGGATGTTGCTAAGCCATTTGTGGGAGTTGTTTCAACATGGAATGAGGCTGCTCCTTGTAATATTAATTTAATGAAACAAGCTCAATCTGTAAAAAAAGGTGTTCAAGCAACCGGTGGAACACCAAGAGAATTTTGTACTATTACTGTAACAGATGGAATTGCAATGGGTCATGAAGGAATGAAATCATCTTTGATTTCAAGAGATGTAATTGCAGACTCAACTGAACTTACAGTAAGAGGACATTGTTATGATGCATTAGTTGGATTAGCGGGATGTGATAAATCATTACCAGGTTTAATGATGGCCATGGTTAGATTAAATGTTCCAAGTGTTTTTATTTATGGTGGTTCTATTTTACCAGGTAGATTTGAAGGTAAAGATGTAACAGTAGTTGATGTATTTGAAGGTGTTGGAAAATATACTTCAAAAAAAATGACAGCTCATGCATTAAGAAAATTAGAACTAAAAGCTTGTCCAAGTGCAGGAGCTTGCGGTGGTCAATTTACAGCAAATACAATGGCATGTGTTTCAGAAGCAATTGGTTTAGCATTACCTTTTTCTGCTGGTACACCTGCGCCTTATATTGAGAGAAATAAATATGCAGTTGATAGTGGAAAAGCTGTCATGAATTTATTAGCAAAAAATATTAGACCAAGAGATATTGTAACAAGAAAATCTTTAGAAAACGCAGCAACAATTGTTGCAGCAACAGGTGGATCAACAAATGCAGGTTTACACTTACCAGCTATAGCAAATGAAATAGGAATTAAATTTGATTTAATGGATGTTGCAAAAATATTTAAGAAAACTCCTTATCTTGCTGATTTAAAACCAGGTGGAAAATATGTTGCAAAAGATATGTGGGAAGCAGGAGGAGTTCCAATGTTATTAAAGACATTAATGGATGGCGGTTACATTCATGGCGATTGTATGACGGTTACAGGCAAAACCATGAGAGAAAATTTAAAAAATGTAAAATTTAGAGAAAATCAAAAAGTAATGAGATCTTATAAAAATCCAATTTCACCAACAGGAGGGGTTGTTGGATTAAAAGGAAATTTAGCTCCAGAAGGTGGAATTGTAAAAATTGCTGGTTTAAAAAAATTACAATTTACAGGAAGAGCAAGATGTTTTGATACTGAAGAAGCTGCTTATAAAGCTGTGATAAGTAGAAAGTACAAAGATGGAGACATTATTATAATTAGATATGAAGGACCAATAGGAGGTCCCGGCATGAGAGAAATGCTTCAAACAACTGCAGCAATCTACGGTCAAGGAAAAGGGGAGAAAGTAGCCCTTATTACAGATGGTAGGTTCTCAGGGGCTACCAGAGGCTTTTGTATCGGTCATGTGGGCCCTGAGGCCTCCGTAGGCGGTCCTATAGCCCTTTTAAGGAATGGAGATATCATCGATATAGACGCTAAAAAGGGTACAATTAACGTAAGGCTTACAAAGAAGGAATTAAGTGCAAGACGAAAAAAATGGAAACCAAGAAAGATGAATTTTGGTAATGGTACTTTATGGAAATATGCACAAACAGTTGGACCAGCTTATAAAGGTGCACCAACTCATCCAGGTGGTAAAAACGAGGTTAGAACGTACGCTGATATTTAATGAAAATTAGACCTGTAATACTTTGTGGTGGCGCAGGAACAAGACTTTGGCCAGATAAAAAAAATCATCAAGCAAAACAATTTATAGATTTTGGAGGATGGAGTTTAATACAAAAAACTTTAGAAAGAATTAATAAACCAATTTTTGATTTTCCTATAATCAGCACAAATCTCAAATATTTAAAACAAGTCAAATTCGCTTTAAAAAAAAGTAAAATTAAAAAGTTTAAAATAGTTTTAGAACCAGCAAAAAAAAATACTGCACCAGCAATCCTTGCTTCAGCTTTAATTAAAGATATTCCATTAGAGCAACCATTAATGTTTTTTGCAGC
>CABXYN010000041.1 GCA_902516395.1 uncultured Pelagibacteraceae bacterium
TATATTGTTAAACCAAAAATGCATGGTCCAGAGGAAACAGAATTTACTAATTTAATTTTTACAAAGGTTGAAGAAGTTTTAAAATTAGAAAAAAATACAATTAAGTGTGGAATTATGGATGAAGAAAGAAGAACATCTGCAAACCTTAAAGAATGTATTAGAACACTTAAAGATAGAGTATTTTTTATAAACACTGGATTTTTAGATAGAACTGGTGATGAGATGCACACCTCAATGGAAGCTGGACCAATGATCAAAAAAGGAGATATGAAAGCGTCTAAATGGATTAAAACCTATGAGGACAATAACGTAGATATAGGCTTAAAATGCGGGTTTTCAGGAGTTGCTCAAATAGGTAAAGGAATGTGGGCCATGCCTGACAAAATGAACGAAATGATGGAACAAAAAATTGGACATGTGAATGCAGGCGCAAATTGTGCTTGGGTTCCTTCCCCAACTGCCGCTGCATTGCATGTTATGCACTATCATGAAGTAAATGTTTTTGAAAAACAAAAAGCAATATTAAAAAGAGAGCCATCAAAGTTATCTGATCTTCTTACTATTCCAATAGCAGATCGTCCTAATTGGTCTGTCGATGAAATTAATACTGAAATTTCAAATTCTGCTCAAACTATTTTAGGTTATGTAGTCAGATGGATTGATCAAGGTATAGGTTGTTCGAAAGTACCTGATATAAATGATATTGGATTAATGGAAGATCGAGCAACCTTAAGAATTTCATCTCAACATATTGCCAATTGGCTTCATCATGGTTTATGCTCAAATAGACAGGTTCTTGAAATTTTAAAAAAAATGGCAAAAGTTGTTGATAAACAGAATAAAGACGACTCTGGCTATGAAAGTATGTCCCCAGAGTATGATAAATCTATTGCTTTTAAAGCAGCATGTGAATTAATCTTTCATGGAAAGTCACAGCCTTCTGGCTATACAGAACCTCTCTTGCACTTAAACAGATTAATTAAAAAAAGTTAATTAAGCTTCTAGTTTTTTTCTATTTTTAAAAGCAGATATAAGGGTACCGTCGTCTAAATTTTCGATTTCTCCACCTACTGGTAAACCTTGTGCTAGTTTTGAAATCTTAATGTTTGTTTTTTTTAGAGTATCTTGAATATAAAATGCAGTAGTTTGACCCTCCACGGTTGCACTTGTTGCCAAAATTACCTCGTCTATATTATCCCTACTTATTCTTTCTACTAGAGAATTGATCAGCAGGTCTTCCTTGTTTTGACTATTATTATTTGAAAGTGTTCCTCCAAGAATATGATAGTAACCTTGAAAAATAGATGAACTTTCTATTGCCCATTGGTCTGAAATATTTTCTACAACACAAATTTTATTAAATCTTTTACTTTTATTTTCACAATTATCACATGGACTATTATTTGATTTTAAAGTTCCACAAATTTTACATCTAATGACATTTTTAAATACTTCACTTAAGTTCTGAGCCAATGGTTTTAATAATTCTTGACGATTATTAATCATTTTCAAAATCATTCTTTTTGCAGACTTAGGTCCTAGACCTGGTAATTTAGATATTAGCTTAATTAAATTTTCTATTTCAGGAATATTTTGCATTTAAATTATAAAGGCCACTTAAATCCAGGTATTCCAAAATTTCCTGAGGCCTTAGAAATTTCCTCTGCTGTTTTTGATTTAAGTTGCGATTTTGCGTTATTATGAGCAGCAGTAATAAGATCTTCTAGTATTACCTTTTCTTCTTTTAAAACATTTTCACTAAGTTTAATTGAGATCATAGTTCCCTCTCCATTTAATGTAACCTTTACATCATTAGCTCCGGAAACACCTTCAACCTCGATCTTTTTAATGTTTTCTTGGCTTTCTTTCATTTTACTCTCAATTTCTTTAGCTTTTTCCATTAATTTTGAAAAATCTGTCATTCTAATCCTCTTTTAACTCAACATTTATTAATTCTGCATCAGGAAATGCTTCGATCACTTTTTTATAGGCTTCAGACTTTTTAACATCATCAAATATTTTTTTCTCATCAATTTTATTTTTTTCTTTTTTTGAAATTTGTCCTTGGTTTTTTGATAGAGAGATAATCCATCTCTTGGATGTCCATTCGTACAGTTTGTTAGATAGATTTTTAATAAAGTCTTTGTCTAAGTTTTCATTAAAAGATATTTCTATTAAACCCTCAGAGAATGAAACTAAATTTATATTAGTTTCAAGCTCATATTTAAGCTTAGCTTCTTTTCTCTCCGTACATAAATTTATCAAACTTTCAAATGAATCTATTTTAAGTTCATTAATTACTTCATCTTTATTTAAATTTGGTTCAATTTTTTCTTGTTG
>CABXYN010000042.1 GCA_902516395.1 uncultured Pelagibacteraceae bacterium
ACAACCTAAACCAATAACAAATACATGAGAAAAATTTGGATGATTTTTAAATCCATCTATTGTTCTTTGAAACATTTGCATTCCTTCACTTACAGTGTTCATTCCGCACCCAGTGGAGTGAGTAATTGGAACTATCCCATCAATATTTGGATAATCATTTAAAATGTTTGAATATTTTATTTTTTCAACAATCATCTTAGTAACAGTTGCTGAACAATTAACTGTACTAACGATCCCTATATAATTTCTAGTAGCAACTTGACCATTATCTCTTAAGATCCCGTTGAAAAAAGTATCAATTTTTTCATCAATAATAGTTTTTTTATTTTGAACTCTAAAAGCTCTCTCAAAATCTTTAAATTCTAAGTTATGAGAATGAACATGTTCACCAGCAGTGATATTTTTTGATGCAAATCCAATTATCTGATCATACTTAATTATTGGATCACCTTTGTTTATAGGTTTTAAACAAACTTTATGTCCAAAAGGTATTGGATCAATTGTACTTATCTCTTGACCACTAATTTTAGTTTTTTCCGGTATAATAAATTGACTTACGCCAACATTATCATTCTTATTGAGAACAATTAGACTATTCATTTTTCAATATAAGTTTTATAAACCAATATAATATAATTTAAAAATTAATGAAAAAGAAGAATTTAAGAAGCAAACAATGGTTTGATGACCCTAAAGACCCAGGGATGACTGCTATGTATTTAGAAAGATATCTAAATTATGGTCTTACAAGAGAAGAACTTCAATCAGGAAATCCGATTATTGGTATTGCGCAATCAGGGAGTGATTTATCCCCATGTAATAGACACTTTTTATCACTTAGCAAAAGAATTAAAGATGGAATTAGAAGAGCAGGCGGTATTCCGATGGAATTCCCCACCCATCCAATCCAAGAAACTGGCAAGAAACCAACTGCTATGTTGGATAGAAATTTATCATACTTATCATTAGTAGAGGTACTTTATGGGTACCCACTTGATGGAGTTATACTAACTACTGGATGTGATAAGACTACTCCAGCAGCTTTAATGGCAGCTGCAACAGTTAATATTCCTGCAATTGTTTTATCCGGCGGTCCAATGCTGGATGGAAATTATAAAGGAAAGAAAGCTGGTTCAGGAACGATAATTTGGGAAGCAAGAAGATTGCATGCCAAAGGAGAAATTAATTACGAAGAATTTATGGATATGGCAGCAGCATCTGCACCAAGCCCTGGTCATTGTAATACAATGGGAACTGCTTCTTCAATGAATTCTGTTGCAGAAGCATTAGGAATGTCTTTACCTGGGTGTGCAGTAATACCAGCTCCATATCGAGAAAGAGAACAAATTTCTTTTGAGACAGGATCCAGAATTGTAAAAATGGTTCACGAAGATTTAACACCTTCTAAAATTATGACAAAGAAAGCATTTGAAAATGCAGTCATAGTTGCAAGTGCTATAGGAGCTTCTAGTAATTGTACCACACATTTAATTGCGATTGCTAAACACATGGGTGTTAAATTTGATTTGTCTAATTGGCAAAAGCTTGGACACAAAATACCTTTATTAGCAAACTGTCAACCTGCTGGAGAACATTTAATGGAAGGTTTTTATAGAGCAGGTGGAATTCCAGCAATCATGAAAGAATTAATGAAGCACAAAAAAATTCACCAAAACTTACTTACTGTTACTGGCAAAACAGTTGCCCAGAATTTAAGAAAAAAAGTTAATGTAGATAGGAATGTAATTAAAACCTTTAAAGATAGTTTAACTTCCAAGGCTGGATTCTTAGTTATGAAAGGAAATTTCTTTTCATCAGCAATTATGAAAACTTCAGTAATTAGTAAAGAATTTAGAGATAGATACTTATCAAACCCTAAACATCCAAACGTTTTTAAAGGAAAAGCAGTAGTTTTTGAAGGTCCAGAGGATTATCATGACAGGATTAATAGCAAGAAACTTAAAATAGATGAAAATTCTATTTTAATAATAAGAGGCTGTGGCCCTGTTGGATATCCAGGTTCAGCCGAAGTAGTTAATATGCAGCCACCAGACAGATTATTAAAAAAAGGTATTAATGCACTTCCAACTCTTGGAGATGGAAGACAAAGTGGTACTTCAGAAAGTCCATCTATACTCCATGTATCACCAGAATCCGCTGTTGGCGGTGATTTAGCAATTGTTAAAACTGGAGACAAAATGACAATAGATC
>CABXYN010000043.1 GCA_902516395.1 uncultured Pelagibacteraceae bacterium
TTTGTATGTCAGATGACTCAGGAATTGAAATTGATATTTTAGATAAAGCTCCAGGAGTATATTCAGCTGATTGGTCTGGAAAAAAAAGAAATTTCAATTTAGCTATTAAAAAAGTTTATAGAGAAGTCTCAAAAAAAGATAAAAATTGGAAAAAAAAGAAATTAAGTGCAAGATTTATTTGTGTCCTCACTATCTGTTGGCCAAATGGTAAATTTAAAAGTACAACTGGTAAAATTGAGGGACGAATATCTAATTTAAAGAGAGGAAAAAATGGTTTTGGATATGATCCAATTTTCATTCCTAAAGGAAAAAGATTAACTTTTGGTGAGATGGATCCTCATAAAAAATATCGTATAGATCATCGTTCTAATGCATTTAAAAAAATTAAAAAATTTTTTTAAATTTACCATCTTCAATACTGTAGAAGTTTAGCTGATGAGTAATAGTATTTTTACTAATTTCAAAAATTCCAATTTTTCCCTTAAATTTATTTTTTTTATAAAATATTTTTTTTGAAATATTGAAATTATTTTCATAAATTAAAAAATAGACTAATCCTATTAAATCATAACTTAAAAATGAAAGTTGATCTCCATCTAAACCATAAACATTTTTGAAATCGTTCATAAAAAGTTCATAATTTACTTTGTTTATCGAAGGAAAATATATTGGATGAAGAGAATTTTCTTTTAACAAGCTTTCATCAAACCATTGATTTAAAGTAATATATGTAATTCTTTTTGATGAAACATCTGTATACAGAAGTGATGTAGCTACACTTTTCAAATTTTCATCAAAATCAGCAATTATATTTCCCAATGTGTCTTTCTTTTTTAAATTTTGAATCCTTTTCTCTTTATCTTTAAATGACAAACCTTCTATTCTTTTTATTTCATACTTAAGATTATTTTTTCTTATTTGATATTTTGTCAAATCCTCAATTTGTTTAGTAAGTCTCGTTGGTTCCCTGTCATAATAAAATATTTTTCTGTGTTTAATCTTTGTTTTATTAATTGCTTCCTCTATTTCTTTTTTAAACTGCGATTTTGGAACTAAAAGAATACTTCTTGATAAATTATTTTTATCATTAAATTTTTTTATTGTTTGTAGTTGAGATATAGCATTAACACCTGCGCTAATAACATTTTTTGGGTTGTCGATTAATTTGTTAGTAAGAGATATAAAAGTTATATCTTTCAGGTCATCAAGATATTTAGTACTTTCATTAAATACTGGTCCAATAACTATCCTAACACCTTCTTTATACAATTCTTTTGATACTTTTAAGGCATCAATAGGATTTGATTTTGTATCTTTTGGAATTATTTCAATTCTATCATCATTTATTTTGTTTATAGCCATTCTTATTGATTTAATAATTTTTTCACCAATTAAAGAATTATCTCCACTCAGAGGAACAATTAATCCAATCCTAATTTTTTCAGATGCAAATATATTTTGATTAAATAGTGAGAAACTTAATAGTAAAAATAATAATAATTTAATTAAAGTTTTCATTTAAGTTCTAATAATATATTTAATTAAATAATTCATATGAATTTGAACAACAATAAATTTAAACCTGGGCTATATTGTGTTGCCACGCCAATTGGAAATATGGGTGATATTTCATTTAGAGCCATCAAAATCCTTCAAGAGTCTGATTTAATCTTATGTGAAGATACTAGAATTACAAAAAAAATACTCCAGAAGTTCGAAATAAATAAAAAACTTATTTCTAATCATAAATTTAATGAAAAAAAAAATTTAGAGAAAGTATTGGAAATTCTAAAAAATAAAAAAACAGTGTCTTTAGTTTCAGATGCTGGAACGCCTGCTATTTCGGACCCTGGAAGAATACTAGTTAAAGAGTGTATAAAAAATGGGATTGATATTTTTCCACTTCCAGGAGCGTCTGCAGTTAGTGCAGCAGTATCAATAAGTGGGTTTTCCGATAACTTTTATTTTTGTGGATTTCTTCCTGAAAAACAAAGTCAAATCAAAAAATTATTCAAAAATTTATCATCACTTGAAAGTTCGATTGTATTTTTTATATCACCAAATAAACTCTATAAAAGAATCGATGATATAAAAGAATTTTTTTTGAACAGAGATATTATTATGTGTAGAGAAATTTCAAAATATCATGAAGAATATATTAGAACTTCAATCAAAGAGTTATCAAATG
>CABXYN010000044.1 GCA_902516395.1 uncultured Pelagibacteraceae bacterium
CTATCGCATATTTGATCTCAACCTCTAAATGATCACCTGGATTAATTCCTTTCTCAAGACCTAATACTGATATTAATTCTGACCCTTTTAAGTTTAAATTCTGTCTATTCATGTTTTCTACAAACTGCAAAGGTAAAACACCCATCCCTATAAGATTTGATCTATGTATTCTTTCAAAACTTTCTGCAATTACAGCTTTTACACCTAATAATTTTGTTCCTTTTGCTGCCCAATCTCTTGAAGAACCAGTTCCATATTCTTTTCCCCCAAATACAACTAAATCTGTTCCTCTTTTTTTGTATTCAACAACTGCATCATAAATAGGCATTACTTTTTCTTCAGGATATAATTTAGTGAAACCTCCCTCTGTTCCTGGAGCCATTTCATTTTTAATTCTAATGTTGGCAAATGTTCCTCTCATCATTACTTCATGATTTCCTCTTCTTGCACCATAAGAATTATAATCCTTGGGCAAAATTTGATGCTTCATAAAATAGTTTCCTGTTGGGCTTTCTTTTTGGATGCTTCCAGCCGGAGATATATGGTCTGTTGTTACCATATCCCCTAAAATTAATAATGGTCTTGCATCTTTTATTTCCTTAAAACCCTCTGGTTCATCAGGTAAATTTTCAAAGAATGGCGGTTTTTTTACATATGTAGAGTTTTCTTCCCAATTATAAATACTTCCTTTGTCTACTTTAATTTTTTGCCATTGCTCTGGCCCTTCTGAAACATTTGAATATCTATTAACAAACATTTCTGGGTTTAAAGATTGCTTAAGAGTATCCTCAATCTCTTTGTTAGAAGGCCAAATATCTTTTAAATAAACATCTTGTCCTTTGATATCTTTGCCTAGCGGATCTTTATACAAATCCATTCTCATAGATCCTGCAATTGCATAGGCTACCACAAGAGGAGGTGAAGCTAAATAATTTGCTTTTACTAATGGAGAGATCCTTCCTTCAAAGTTTCTATTTCCAGACAAAACTGAGACAGCGTATAAATTATTTTCTTTAACAGCATCAGTAATATTATCTGGTAAAGGTCCAGAGTTACCAATGCAAGTTGTGCAACCATAACCAACTAAATTAAACCCTAATTCATCTAAATATTTGCTTAAACCAGCTTTATCTAAATAGTCAGTAACAACTTGTGATCCAGGTGCTAATGAAGTTTTAACCCAAGGTTTAACAGTTAAACCTTTTTCAATTGCATTTTTGGCCAACAATCCTGCACCAATTAATACATTTGGGTTGGAGGTATTCGTACATGATGTAATAGCCGCTATTAATATATCTCCATCTTTTATCTCAAAATCTGTGTCTTTAACTTTTGCTACTGTTGGATCAGTTTTTTTACATATATCTTCAAAAACTTTTATAAAATTTTTTGATGCCTCTGTTAAAAGAACTTTGTCTTGTGGCCTTTTTGGCCCAGAAATTGTTGGAACCACTGTAGACATATCTAGAGATAAAGTATCAGTAAAAACAACATCTTTGCTTGCCCACAAATTTTGTTCCTTTGCGTATTTTTCTACGATTTGAATATTCTCTTTTGATCTTCCTGAAAATTCTAAATATTTTAATGTTTCTTCATCAATTGGAAAAAAATCCACAAGTAGCACCATACTCTGGTGCCATGTTTGCAATAGTTGCTCTATCAGCAAGTGTTAGATTTTTTAGACCTTCTCCATAAAATTCTACAAATTTGCCTACAACACCTTTGTCTCTTAACATTTTAACTACTGTTAAAACTAGATCGGTAGCAGTTGTACCTTCAGGTAGCTTATTTTTCATTTCAAATCCAACTACTTCTGGTATCAACATTGATATAGGTTGTCCTAGCATACCTGCTTCTGCTTCAATTCCTCCAACACCCCAGCCTAGTACTGATAAACCATTAACCATTGTAGTATGACTATCAGTACCAACAAGCGTATCTGGAAATAAGTATTCTTTATCTTCAAATTTTTCGTTCCAAACTACTTTTGATAAATATTCTAAATTTACCTGGTGACAAATTCCAGTGCCTGGCGGGACAATTCTAAAATTATTAAAGGCTTGCTGTCCCCATTTTAAAAAAGAATATCTCTCAAAATTCCTGTCAAACTCAATATCAACATTCTCTTTTAATGAATTCTTTGTTGCAAACTTATCCACTTGAACAGAGTGGTCGATTACAAGA
>CABXYN010000045.1 GCA_902516395.1 uncultured Pelagibacteraceae bacterium
GAAAGCGATAATGCCTTACTTAGTGGTAACACCAATTCTATTCTTGCTTGGAGGAATGTTGGTTTATTATCTAATTATGCCTTTAGCTATAAAGTTTTTTTTATCCTTTGAGAGCTTAGGTGCAGCCACAAATCTACCAATTCAATTAGAAGCTAAAGTAAATGAGTATTTATCACTGGTTATGAAGCTTATTTTTGCATTTGGTTTAAGTTTTCAATTACCAGTAGTATTAAGTTTATTAGCTAGAATTGGAGTTGTGAATTCAACTTTTTTAAAGGAGAGAAGAAAATATGTTGTGGTAATAATATTCGCAGCTGCAGCTGTATTAACGCCACCAGATCCAATCACACAAATTGGTTTAGGCATACCTTTATTAATTTTATATGAATTATCAATAATATCAGTAGGAATAATTGAAAAGAAAGCAGCAGAAAAAAATGCACAATATTAAAGATATCAGAAATGACTTCGAAAACTTTAAGGAAAAACTTAAAAATCGAAATATTGATATAAGCCTTGATAACATAATTAGTTTAGATGGGGAAAATAGAAAGCTTATTCAAGAAAAAGAAAAATTTGAAATGGAAAAAAAGACTATTTCAAAATCCAAAGACCAAAGTTTATTCGAAAAATCAAAAGAGCTTTCTTTAAAAATTGAAGAAATTAATAAAAATCAGATAAAACTACAGAGTCAGATTGCTGATATTTTATCATCTATACCAAATATACCTTTGAGTGATGTCCCAGTAGGACAAGATGAAAATTCAAATAAAGAAATTGAAAAAAAGGGGGAAATAAAAGAATTTAATTTTAAGCCAAAATCTCACTATGAACTAGGAGATAAATTAAATATGCTTGATTTTGACTTAGCAACAAAAACTACAGGTTCTAGGTTTGTATTTGTTAAAAAAGAATTAGCGCAATTAGAGAGAGCAATATCAAATTTTATGATTGATACACATACTCAAAAAAATGGTTATACAGAAATATCACCTCCATTAATTGCAACCGCAGAAACAATGTTTGGCACTGGACAATTACCAAAATTTGAAAACGATCAATTTGAAATTAAATTAGAAGAAGGTGATGGAAGAAAGTTTTTAATACCAACCGCTGAAGTAATTTTGACAAATATTGTAAAAAATCAAATTTTAGAAAAGAATGAACTACCAATTAGAGTAGTTGCATCAACTCCATGCTTTAGAAAAGAAGCAGGTAGTTACGGTAAAGATACCAAAGGCATGATCAGGCAGCACCAATTTTATAAAGTGGAACTAGTAAGTATTGTTGAAAATGATAAATGTTCTGAAGAATTGGAGAGAATGTCTAACTCTGCTACAATGATACTGGATGAGTTAAAACTTCCTTATAGAAAAATTGTTTTATGCACTGGTGATATGGGTTTTAGTGCAGAAAAAACTTATGACATTGAAGTTTGGCTTCCATCTGAAAACAAGTATAGAGAGATTTCAAGCTGTTCATCTTGTGGTTCTTTTCAAGCAAGGAGAATGAAAGCTAGATATAAAGAACAAAATAATTCAAAAGAATTTGTTGGCACACTGAATGGAAGTGGATTAGCAGTGGGTAGAACTATGATTGCTATTATGGAAAATTATCAAACGGAAGATGGATCTATTTTAATACCCGATGTTCTTAAGCCATATATGCCAAATATAGATAAAATTTCTATCAATTAAGAGTTGAGTTTGAATAATAGATAGGATAAATAGCCTTAACTTAATAGGATACGTTATGGATGCTGGAATTGGACAATTTATACCTTTAATTTTAATTTTTGTTATTTTCTATTTTTTTCTTATTAGACCTCAACAGAAAAAAGTAAAAGACCATAAAGCTATGGTTGAAGCACTTAAAAGAGGGGATAAAGTAATTACTTCTGGTGGTATAGTTGGTACTGTTGAAAGAATAATTGATAACGAAAAAGTTGAGGTTCAAATTTCTGATAATGTAAATGTTGAAGTTGTCAGAGCAACAGGAATTCAAGGTTTAGTAAGCTCTACAGAACCAAAAAAATAACATAACAAAAAAGTGTTATACTTTTCAAAATTACGAATAATTTCAGTAATTGTATTTACAATTATTTT
>CABXYN010000046.1 GCA_902516395.1 uncultured Pelagibacteraceae bacterium
CTATGGCTAGACTTGGAGCAGATGTTGTTGGTATAGATGCTTCTTTTAAAAATATACAAGTGGCTAGATATCATTTAAAAAAAAGCAAACTTAAAATTAAATATTATAATTCCTCTCCAGAAAATTTAAAAATCAAAAAAAAATTTGATATAATTCTGAATATGGAAATTGTTGAACACGTTGAAGATGTTGATTTTTTTATTAAAGAAAGTTCAAAATTTTTAAAGAAATCAGGTGTAATGTTCATTGCTACCTTAAACAAAACACTTAAATCATACTTATTTGCGATCATAGGGGCAGAGTATGTTTTAAAGTGGCTTCCAATAGGTACTCATGATTGGGAAAAATTTGTTAAACCAGAGTATTTAACAAATATTTGTAAAAAAAATTCATTAAAATTAAAAAAAATTGATGGAATGACTTTTAACCCTATCTTAAATAGATGGTCTGTTACATCTGATAAATCTGTAAATTATATTTCAGAATTTAAAAAGGTTTAATTTTTGTCATCCTCAATCCACGGTATAATATCAGTTTCTATACCTTCTTCTCTTAATTCCTTGACGTCTTTAAGAGAGGCACTGCCATAAATACCTTTTTTTGGTTTCTTTTTATCGTAATGAATTGATCTTGCTTTATAAGTAAAATTTTCTCCAACATATTCAAAATTATCTTTTACAAATTTTTTGTAATCGGTAAGTTTTTTTCGAACATCTTTGTATTTTTTTATTTCTTTTAAATTTTCTTTTTTCTTTGTGTTCAATAAATTAGGAGACATCAAGGACTTTTCAACATTTATAGACTCGCAGGATTGACAATTTAAAAGTTTTAATTTGAGCAACCTATCGTATTCATTTGAGGTACTAAACCAGCTTTTAAATTCTTGTTTGCAATCTTTACATTTTAACAAATACTTGATCATGATTATTATTTAAATATTAATCAATGAAATTTCAATACAGTTAAGTCCTATAATCAGCATTAATTTCAATATATTTTTTTGATTTTCTATAAAGAAATCTGCCTCCTCATTAGTAATCTCAATTGTATTAGCCCACCTTATATTTAATAAGTAAAAATTTTTTTCTTTTCTAAATCTTATTCCAGAAGGAACATATATTTTTGCTCCATTTTTAATTTTATCCTTAATAAAATTATTTTCCTTAAATTTAAATGGTTTTACAATATTTTCCTTGCCTGGCATGAATGGATCTTGACCATCCATTTTGCCTGAATTAGAAAAAGCATGCATTCTACAACCAGAATGACAAACATCAATATAGTGACAACCTTTGCAACCTTCAAATAAATATTTCTCTGTTCTCCACTGAATAGTGTTGGCATAAGCCTCTTTAAGTCCTACTGAATAAACATTTCCATAATTTTTATCTTCCATGACACATCCATGAGTATCTCCGTTTGAATTAACATTAAAACGATGGCCCGACTGTGTTGGACATCCACGACCTACAAAATCTTGATACTTTTCTAAATCACCTAGCATACAAAGAGGATAATTTATCAAAGTACCAACACCCATACCTGTTTCGTTTTTTAGTTTTAACAAATCATCTAATGTTTCTAAAGCTTGCTCTTTTGTAATGTAATGTTGATTTTCTTTATCTTTTCTGTCATAGGCTGGCGGTATTACCCTATGTGCAAAAAATTGGTTTACACCTAAAGAATGCAAAAACTTTCCAGAATTATAAATTGTTCCTTTGTTGTGTTGGGTGCATATCGTGTTTGCGCTAACTCTTATTCCAGCCTGAACAGTTGTTTTAATACCTTCTACAATTTTTTGAAATGAACCTTTATAGGTTGTTATGTTATCTGTTTCATTTGGAAAATAGGAAAACCATGAAGTTAATACATGATCTGCACCTAGATCTTTTAATTTTTTCATCTTTTCTGGAGTTGCAAGCATAAGATTACTATTAATAGATGTTGAAATATTATTTTTTGTTAAGTTTTCAAGAATGTGGCATAATTCTTTATATTTAGAAAGTGGTTCTCCTCCAGAAAGGATTACATGAAAAACTTTGTTACTTACAAACTGTTCAATTAGATAGTCTATTTTT
>CABXYN010000047.1 GCA_902516395.1 uncultured Pelagibacteraceae bacterium
ATAGTGCAGGTTTTGCAATTTATAACAGTGATAAAAATAAAATTTATAAATATTCTATTTGTTTAAATGAAATGAGTTTTGAGAAATTCAAAAAGGAAATGAGAAAGAAAGTAAAATTTACAAATATAGAAAAAAATTCTGACCACGTAATTTTAAAATCTATTGAAAAACCCAATAAAATTCTGCCTATTTTGGAGAGTTATGAGGAAATATCATTAGTTGGTTATGGGAAATCCATTGAAATTTTTAAACAAGTTGGCAGTCCTAGCAATGTTGTGAAAAAATTTAATTTAGATAATTTTTCAGGAACTCATGCGATTGGCCATACGCGAATGGCAACAGAAAGTGCAATTACTACAAATGGATCTCACCCCTACTCTACAGGAGAAGATGAATGTTTGGTTCATAACGGATCGCTATCTAATCACAATAACTTAAGAAGAAAATTGAAAAAAAATGGTTCTAAGTTTAATTCTGAAAATGACACTGAAGTTGCAGCTGGTTATATTTCAGATAGCTTAAAAAATAGAAACTTAAAACAAACTTTAAAAAAAGGTTTAAACGAACTAGATGGGTTCTACACTTTTATTGCAGGAACTCACAGTGGTTTCGCAGTTCTTCGTGATGAGATAGCTTGTAAACCTGCAGTAATAGCTGAAACAAAAGATTATGTTGCAATTTGCTCTGAGTTTCAAGCAATGGCACATATGCCTAATGTTAACAATGCAAAAATTTTTGAACCTGAGCCAGGTATAGTTTATTCTTGGGGAAAATAATGAACCTTGATTTAAAAAAATTGAAACTAAGATCGGTAAATGAAAAACTTCAAAATATAGATCGAAAAAAAAATAAAAGAGACTTTATAATTTCAAACCCTGAAGGTAATCATGCTATTTGTGCAGGTCTTACAGAAAATATCAAAGTTACTATAAAAGGTCATGTAGGTTATTATTGTGCAGGTATGAACCAAAATGCAAATATTATAGTTGATGGAAATGTAGGCACAGGTGTAGCAGAAAATATGATGTCTGGAAAAGTTCATGTTAAGGGAAATGCATCACAATCTGCAGGAGCAACTGCTCATGGTGGTACATTAATTATTGATGGTGATACTAGTTCAAGATGTGGAATTTCAATGAAAGGTATTGACATAATAGTTAAAGGTTCAGTTGGCCATATGTCAGCCTTTATGGCTCAATCTGGAAATCTAGTCGTTTTTGGAAATGCTGGTGAAGCCTTAGGAGATAGTTTGTATGAAACAAATATATATGTAAAAGGAAAAGTAAAGTCTTTAGGAGCAGATTGTGAAGAAAAAAAAATGGATAAAAAACATAAATCAAAATTAAAAGAGCTTTTGAAAAAAGCTGGATCAAATATTAAACCCGATCAATTTAAAAGATACGGTTCTGCAAGAAAACTATATAATTTTAATATTGATAATGTATCAAACTATTAATTATGAAAAATAAAACTATACCTCGTCAATCCTGGACCTTTGATGAATACACTAACTCTGAAATAAGAAGAGCTGCTGAGACTGGAATTTATGATATTAGGGGCGGTGGTTCTAAAAGAAAGCTTCCACATTTTGATGATTTATTATTTTTGGGTGCTTCAATGTCTAGATATCCTTTAGAAGGATATAGGGAAAAATGTACTACAAATGTAACTTTAGGCACAAAATATGCAAAAAAACCATTAGAGCTTGATATTCCAATTACGATTGCGGGTATGAGTTTTGGAGCATTGTCCGGTCCAGCTAAAGAGGCATTGGGAAGAGGGGCAAGTGCAGCAGGAACATCTACCACAACAGGTGATGGAGGAATGACACCAGAGGAAAGAGGTCAATCCAAAAATTTAGTTTATCAACTTTTGCCTTCAAGATATGGGATGAACCCAAATGATTTAAGAAAAGCGGATGCAATTGAAGTGGTAATTGGACAAGGTGCAAAACCAGGCGGTGGCGGAATGTTGCTTGGACAAAAAATAGATGATCGTGTTGCAGAAATGAGAACTTTACCAAAAGGTATTGATCAAAGATCTGCATGTCGTCACCCT